>JALZID010000291.1 GCA_030860485.1 Pseudomonadota bacterium
GGGGGCCGATGCCGTGGTCGTCGCCATACCGATCGGGGCGATCCGCGCGGTCTTCGCCGGGATCCGCCCCGCCCTGCCAACACGGACGCTCGTGACCGACGTCGGCAGCGTCAAGGGCGTGGTGGTCGCCGCTGCCCGGGCGATGCTCGGCGCGCACCTGCCCTACATGGTCCCGGGTCACCCGATCGCCGGGGCGGAGCACAGCGGGGTCGAGTCGTCTTCGGCGCAGCTCTTCGCCGGGCAGCGCGTGATCCTGACCCCGCTGCCGGAAACGATGCGGAACGCTACGGAGCGGGCGCAGGCGATGTGGGAGTCCGCCGGCGCCGAGGTCGAGGTCATGGAGGCCGACCGCCACGACGAGCTCCTGGCCGCGACCAGCCATCTACCCCATGTGCTCGCCTGCGCCCTGGTCAACGCCGTGACCCGCGTGGGCGGTCCGGAGGCCCTGCTCCGCTACACCGCCGGCGGCTTTGGGGACCTGACCCGCATCGCCTCGAGCAGCCCCGCGCTCTGGCACGACATCTTCCTGGCCAACCGCGAGCGCCTGTTCGCGGCCCTGGCGTCTTTTCAGGCCGAGATCGAGTCGTTGCGCGAGGCCATCGCGCGCGGCGATGGGGAGGCGCTGCTCGCGAGCCTCTGGGATGCCAAGACGGTGCGGGACGCCCTGGCCGAGCGGCGATCCCGCGGTCTCGGGACATCCCCGCCCCGCCCATGACAAACAAGAAAGAAGGCCCCAAATGAGCCGGCTCATCATCGAGGGCGGGGGGAGGTTGCGTGGGCGTGTGCGCGTCCCCGGCGACAAGTCCATCTCCCACCGGGTGCTCATGCTCGGCGCCATCGCCGAGGGCGTCACCGAGGTCGAAGGTTTCCTCGAGGGCGAGGACACGCTGGCCACGCTCGCGGCCTTTCGGTCCCTGGGGGTGGCGGTCGAGCATGGGGGGCCGGGGCGGCTCCGGATCGAGGGTCGTGGCCTGCGCGGCCTGCAAGCGCCGCCCGGTCCGCTCGATCTCGGCAACTCCGGGACCTCCATGCGGCTCTTGGCCGGGCTCCTCGCGGGACAGACCTTCGATACCATCCTGATCGGCGATGCGTCACTCACGCGGCGGCCGATGCGCCGGGTTATCACGCCGCTGAAGCGCATGGGCGGCGCTATCTCATGCACGTTCGAGGGCACCGCTCCGCTCGTGATCCGAGGCGGCCGCTGTCTGCGAGGGATCGACTACGCGCTGCCGATCGCGAGCGCCCAGGTCAAGTCGGCCGTGCTGCTTTCTGGCCTCTATGCCGAGGGGCCGACCCGCCTCCTCGAGCCCGCCGAGAGCCGCGACCACACCGAGCGCATGCTGCGCCGCTTCGGTGCGGCCATCGCCACCGAGGGGGGTGTCGTCCGACTCGCCCCCGGCACGCCGCTCGAGGCCACGCGCGTCCACGTTCCGGCGGATCTGTCCTCGGCGGCCTTCTTCCTGGTCGGCGCCGCGATGAGCCCCGGCTCGGATCTGGTGATCGAGCACGTCGGGGTCAACCCGACGCGCACCGGGGTCCTGGACCTCTTGCGTCTCATGGGGGCGGACATCGAGATTTCGGAACCCGTTCACTCGTCCTCTTGGGCCGACGAGGGCGGTGAGCCCGTGGCGGACGTGCGGGTGCGCGGCGGTGCGCTGCGCGGGGTCGAGATCCCCGAGCGCCTGGTGCCGCTCGCCATCGACGAGTTTCCGGCGCTCTTCATTGCCGCGGCCGCGGCCCACGGGGAGACCGTCCTGTCCGGCGCCGAAGAGCTGCGCCACAAGGAGAGCGATCGCATCAAGACCATGGCGCGAGGCCTCCGAACGCTCGGGATCAAGGCTCGCCCGACCGCTGATGGCATCGTGATACGAGGTGGCGCACTCCAAGGCGGCGTGGTGGACAGCGCCTCGGACCATCGCGTGGCTATGGCGTTCGCGATGGCAGGGCTGGCCGTCCATGGCAGCATCGAGGTCGCCGATTGCGACAACATCCCGACAAGCTTTCCCGGCTTCGTCGAGGTAGCCCAGCGGGCCGGACTCCGGGTACGCTGGGCCTGAGAGACTTGTGAAAAAATCTACTGCGCTCGGGATCTCGCGTTCCGGCGGTGCTCGGAATCCTCATGTATTTCAATATACACTCCGGTTCCTGCGCTCCGGCGGGAAGCCAGGGCCAGGGAGTGGCCCTGTTTGGCGCGCCGAGGATGCAACGCGACCTCCTTTCGCTCGCGACGATTTTTTCGCAAGCTCTGAGCAGTCGTGAAAGGATCGTCGCCGGCACCGGTCATCGCGGTGGACGGCCCGAGCGGTACGGGCAAGGGGACCTTGTGCGTGCGGCTCGCCCGCCGCTTGGGCTGGCATTTCCTCGACAGCGGCGCCCTGTACCGGGTAGTCGCGGCGCTGGCCGAGCGCTCCGGCCTCTCGCTCGGGGACGGCCCGGCACTCGCGCGGCTCGCAGCTCAGCTGGACATCGCCTTCCGAGAGGCGCAGGGTGGCATCACGGTGCACTGCAGCAGCGAGGACCTGAGCAAGGTCGTGCGCACCGAGTCGTGCGGGGCGGCGGCCTCGAAAGTCGCGGCCCTGCCCGAGGTCCGCACCGCCCTGCTCGCGGTGCAGAAGGGCTTCCGGCGGGTCCCGGGGCTGGTCGCCGACGGCCGCGATATGGGCACCGTCGTGTTTCCCGACGCGCGGCTCAAGGTGTTCCTGACGGCCAGCCCCGAGGCACGCGCAGAGCGCCGCCATAACCAGTTGAAACAACAAGGGATAAATGTTAGGCTTGAAACCCTTCGCCAGGACATCGGGGAGCGCGATGTCCGGGACAGTGCGCGCACGGTGTCTCCGTTACGGCCGGCGCTCGAGGCGGTGGTGGTCGACACCTCGGACTTGGGTATCGACGCGGTCTTCGAGCGGGTCCTCTGCCTGCTATCGGACCGTGATCCGTGTCGGGGCTGAGTCCTTTGGAGTAGAACGTCGGCGTGTGGCGAGACGGGGTGCCGAGGGCACGTTGCCGGAGATGCCGAAAGACGATTCTGGCAACTGAACGATTTTGGCAAATGACGATTTTCGTAACAAGGTTCAATTGAATATGGCCGAGAGTTTCGCGGAGCTATTGGAACAGACGCAGGCAGACCAACACATGCGGCCGGGGACGATCGTCACCGGCACCGTGGTGGAGGTGAGACCGGACGGCGTGGTGGTCTATGCCGGCTTCAAATCGGAGGGTGTGATCCCGCTCGAGCAGTTCCGAAACGAGTTGGGAAAGGTCGAGGTGAATGTCGGAGACCGGATCGATGTGGCGCTCGATGCCATCGAGGACGGTTTCGGGGCCACGCGCCTGTCGCGCGAGAAGGCCAAGAAGGCCATGGCCTGGAAGCGCCTCGAAGATGCCCTGGAAGACGGCAGCCACGTGACCGGCACCATGACCGACAAGGTCAAGGGCGGGTTCACTGTCGAGATCGAGGACCTGCGCGCCTTCCTGCCCGGATCGCTCGTGGATGTCCGGCCGGTGCGCGACACCAGTTACCTCGAGGGTAAGCCGCTGGAATTCAAGGTCATCAAGGTCGACCAACGTCGCAACAATATCGTGGTCTCGAGGCGCGCCGTGATGGAGAGCGAGAGCGGCGCCGAGCGCGAGAGCCTCCTGGATAGCCTATCCGAAGGAGCAGCGGTGAAGGGCGTGGTAAAGAACTTGACCGATTACGGCGCCTTCGTGGATTTGGGCGGCGTGGACGGCTTGCTGCACATCACCGACATGGCGTGGAAAAGGGTCAAACACCCGAGTGAGGTCGTGACCGTCGGTGACGAGATCGAGGTAAAGGTGCTCAAGTTTGACCGCGAGCGCAACCGCGTTTCGCTCGGCTTGAAGCAGATGGGCGACGACCCGTGGGTCAATCTGGGACGGCGCTATCCGCAGCGCACGCGCGTCTTCGGGAAGGTCACCAACGTCGCGGATTACGGGTGCTTCGTCGAGATCGAGCCGGGTGTCGAGGGGCTCGTACACGTCTCCGAGATGGACTGGACCAACAAGAACGTGCATCCCTCGAAGGTCGTCCATGTCGGCCAGGAGGTCGAGGCCATGGTGCTCGACATCGATGAAGAGCGCCGGCGTATCTCGCTCGGCATCAAACAGTGTCTGACCAATCCCTGGGAGGATTTCGCGGGCCGATACAGCAAGAACATGCGGGTGAGCGGGACCATCAAATCCATCACCGACTTCGGGGTGTTCATCGGGCTCGAGGGGGGGATCGACGGTCTGGTACATCTGTCGGATCTGTCCTGGTCCGTCACGGGCGACGAGGCGGTCCGGCAGTACAAGCGCGGCCAGGAGATCGAGACCGTGGTGCTCGCCATCGACGCCGAGCGCGAACGCATCTCGCTCGGCATCAAACAACTGGAAAGGGACCCGTTCTCGAGCTTCCTGGCGGAGCATGAGAAGGGCACCCTGACGACGGGCGTGGTGGAGAGGGTCGAGTCTCAGGGCGCCGTCGTCCGATTGGCCGACGGGGTAGAGGGCTATCTACGCGCCTCGGAACTGGCGCGACACCCGATCGACGACGCTCGCAAGGTGCTCAAGGAAGGCCAGGAGATCGAGGCCTTGATCACGGGCGTGGATCGCAAGAAGCGCAGTGTGTCATTGTCCATCAAAGCCAGGGAGGCGCGAGACGAAGTACAGGCACTGGAGACCTACGGGACGGGTGGCGCGATAACGACCACCAAGCTCGGCGATCTCTTGAAGCAGCAGATGGACGGGGCCGAGTCGGCAGAGCGCTCGGCGCCGGACTCGGGCTGAGGCGCCGCGTCCCTGGAGGCGCAGCGCCGCCCGTTGATGGGACCTAATTAACTACTGAAATGGGCGTCACGTCGGCAGGGACGCCTTGGCGGGCGATCACGGGGGGCCTCAAGGAACTACTTGACCGCACCGTTCATCGTGTGTTCCATAGGGATCGATAGCGCACATGACAAAATCAGAGCTCATCGAATCGCTGGCGCGCAAACAGACCCAGCTGGGGAGCAAGGACATCGAGTTGGCCGTGAAATCGATGCTGGAACACATGGCCCACGCCCTGTCTTTGGGACAACGTATCGAGATCCGGGGGTTCGGCAGCTTCTCGCTGCACTATCGCCCGGCCCGGGTCGGACGCAATCCCAAGTCCGGTGAGCCGGTTTCGCTGCCGGCGAAACACGTCCCGCACTTCAAACCGGGCAAGCAACTGCGCGAAAGGGTCAACGGGCGCCAAGGCCAGAAAAAGCGCTAGACCGTGGAGCCGGCGCGGGCAACACGCGTTTGACCCTCGAGCAGAGCCGTATTCAGCTACGGTTGCGGAGGGTATGACCGTTTGCAGCGTCGATGTAACCTGGGTCTCGGAGCGGGACTTTCGTTCGGGAAACGACGGGAGGGGCTATGCGCCTCGTGTTGAAACTGATCTTCCTCCTCGTGCTCGTGGTGCCCGCCGCTCTGGCGTTCCACATCAACAACGGCCAGACGGTCACGGTGGACTACTACCTGGGGACCATACACCCGCCCCTGTCTCTGGTCGTGGCCGTGACCTTGCTCGTCGGGGCGCTCTTGGGCGGGTCGATGAATCTCTGGATCCTCAACAGCCAGCGCCGCAAGATCGCCAAGCTCAAAAGTACCCTGAAGAAGATCGAGCGACAGACGGCGCCGCCCGCGGCGGCGGTGAAGGATGCCGGCTGACTACCTGTCCGGGCTCTTCTGGTTGCTGTTACCGATCGCCGCCGCCTCGGGCTGGTATCTGGCACGCCGCACCGCTCCACGACCTCCGCCCCAGCTCGGGCCGAGCTACGTCAAGGGCCTCAACTATCTGCTCAACGAACAGCCCGACAAGGCCATCGAAGTGTTCCTGCAGATGCTCGAGGTCGAGAGTGAGACCGTGGAGACTCACCTCGCGCTCGGCAACCTGTTTCGGCGTCGCGGCGAGGTCGACCGGGCCATTCGCATCCATGAGAACCTCATCGCGCGGCCCGCCCTGACGTCCGAGCAACGTTGGCTCGCGGTCCAGGAGCTGGGCATGGATTACATGCGCTCCGGCCTCATGGATCGCGCTGAAGGGCTGTTCAAGGAGCTGTTGGAGGCCAAGGTCCAGGTGCGCAAGACCTTGGGTCATCTCATGGACATCTACCAGCAGGAGCAGGATTGGGACACGGCCATCGCCTGCGCCACGGATCTGCGCTCGCGCTGCGGTGACGACATGCGGCCCATGATCGCCCAATTCCACTGTGAAAAGGCGGAACGGCATCTCGCGCGTGGGGACGGTGAAAAGGCCACCGAGAGTTTGCAAGAGGCGCGCTTCGCCGATCCGGATTGCGTTCGTTCCAACCTCATGGAGGGACGGCTCGCGATGGCGGCAGGAAGACCGGCCGAGGCGCTCTCGGCCTACCAGCGAATAGAGGAGCAGGACCCCGATTTTCTGGTCGAAGCGCTGCCGCCGCTCATGCTGTGCTACCGGGCCCTCGGGCGTCTCGGCGAGTTCGCCGAGCACCTGCGATCGCTCGGTCCCAAGCACGCGGGGATCACGCCGGTGCTCCTGCGGTCGGAGATCCTCGCCGCACAAGAGGGGCCGGAGGCGGCCATCGAGTACCTGTGCCGCGAGCTGCGCAAACGACCCTCCCTGCGCGGTCTGGACCGCTTAGTGGAACACCTGCTCGCGGGTCCCGACGGCCCCCGCCGCGAACATCTGGAGATCGTGAAGCAGTTCACGTCCGGCCTCATGCGCGATCGTTTCGGCTACAAGTGCCGCCACTGCGGCTTCCTCGCCAAGGCCGTGCACTGGCAGTGCCCGAGCTGTAAGCACTGGGCCGGTGTGCGGCCCATCCACGGCATCGAAGGCGAGTGATCATTTCCAGGGGGATAGAACTTCCAGGGAGATAGAACGGCTCGGCGGGCCCCGCCATTTCAGGATCGCCGACGATCGGGCGGGCATTCACCGAAGGGCACGCGGTAGAACTAACTACGATACCCGGCACCATCGTTCCAGGAACGCGCACCCGGTCGGGAGTCGGTTCGACAGGAAAATAGGAAATCTATAAACCAAAAAATTGGCTATCCCGAGTCGCACTCCGGCATGGAACCGTTGATCGCTTTGCTCCTGGTCGCGGTGCTATCGGCCACGGTGCTCCTGGTCCAGCCTGCTCTCAGGGCACGGCGTCGCGAGCAGCTGCGAAGCGCCCCTTTTCCGACAGAGTGGGAGAGGATCCTAATCGAACGGCTGCGCCTGTATCCGCGTATCCCGGATCGGATCAGGCAGGATTTGCGGGGGCACATCCTGATCTTTCTCGCCGAAAAGCGCTTCTTTGGCTGCGGTGGGTTGGAGATCACCGATGCCATGCGGGTGCTCATCGCCGCTCAGGCCTGTCTGCTCATACTGAACCGCAAGACCGATTATTATCGGAAGTTGCGCTCGATCCTGGTATACCCCTCGGCCTTTATCGTGAACCGCGAGATCGTGGACGAAGCCGGGGTGCACACGTCGTGGCGGGAGCCCCGCATCGGCGAGTCCTGGGAGATGGGCCGGGTGATCATCTCCTGGGACGAGGTAGAGCCCGATGAGGGGGATCGCGATCGCGGTGAGAACGTCGTCCTCCACGAATTCGCCCACCAGCTGGACGAGGAGGACGGAATCGCAAACGGTACACCGGTGCTCGGTGCCAGGGCTCGATACGATGTCTGGGCACAGGTGCTCGGGGCGGAATACCGGGCGCTACGGGAGAAGGTGACGCGGGGCGAGGCGACGCTCATCGATCCCTACGGTGCCGAGGATGCGGGCGAGTTCTTCGCCTCGGCAACAGAGTGTTTCTTCGAGCGGCCGGGACCCCTCTGTGAACAGCACCCGACGTTGTACGCGACATTACGGGACTATTACCGGGTGGACCCCGCGGTCTGGCACGATGACGGTAACAACGAGCCGGGATCCCGCACCGAAACGATATAGGACACGGGTCTCTGAGAACAACGCCGGTAGTCAGCAATAGTAGCCCGGATGTAGCGAAGTGTAAGAAGGTTTGGAAAAGTCTATGCAAGTCGAGGCAAATCTTACTTGTGCACTTTGTACATTTTTCCAAACGTGAAGCGCGCCACTATCCTAAGCCCCTGACGGGTATGGGTTATCTCGCTGGCATGCCGATTGAGCTGAAGTAACTATTCTTCGGCAATGCCCGTGTACGATGGGAGATACGCGTTAAAGGTGGCTGCTCGCCTGCCGCGGCGTCAGGTGTGTTGTTAACTTCATCTAGGCAAGCTAAACCAAGGAGTGAGTCGATATGGAGGAGCGCGTTAGCAGTCCGAGGCGATGAAAGTGGCCGGCCAGGACTACGACCTCCGTTCAGGAGCGTGACCATGATAGCTAATCCTTCTTACTATCGGCGTGATCCCAACGTTCCAGATCGCGATCTAGCCCCGGGCACCTAACCCATTTTTCTCAACTGGAGGGGGTACCCAGCCTGGAAGGCGCATAGATTGGGCTACGCGGTCAAAAGGTCTCCACTACAAATGGGCTGGATCGCTTCAGTGTACGAGTTGGCCGGCGGCGGT
>JALZID010000292.1 GCA_030860485.1 Pseudomonadota bacterium
GCCTCAGGGGCAGCTCACCCTCAGCATGTCCGCCAATCCGGCGGTCCAGGAGGAGCTGTTGCATTACCTCGAAGCCTTGCAAGCTTCCTGAGATCCCCAGATAAGCGATATTTATGCAACAATAGGGGAAACGCATCCGGACATGGCGCGCGTCGATCGGGAGAACGTCGAAAACGCGCCGTGGTACACCGGACGGACCTTTCGCGCGCTGGGGAGCCCCAAGTGGCTTTGCCTGTGCAACACGGCGTTCTTCGGCGTCCGGCGCGACGTGTGGGAGAAGGTCGGCGGCTTTGGCGACGTCTACCAGCACTACTGGGCCGACGACTTCCTCAATTACGCGATTCTGGACCAAGGCCTGAACGTTCAGGCATTCGAGCCAAAATTTCACAACGAAAACTACTTCTTCGAGCTTCAATACAGGAATACCGATGTCGACGATCGGCGGCGTCACGCAGATGCGGTGGCCATCCCGCACAAGCTCGAGCACTATCTATCGTTTCTCGAGGGGGGCTCGTCGAAACGGAGCGTCAGCTGCTGTTCCAGATCGCCCGTGGTCTGCCGGACTCTTCGACGGTTCTTCACGTGGGGTTGTGGCGCGGAGCGTCCCTCATCTTGTTCATGGCTGCGCTCAAGAACGCGCACTTCATCGGCATCGACTGCTTCGACCTGCCGGATGTGTCGTCCTATTCGGCGCAGCCCCCGGTCCGGATGGAGGAGGTCGTCGCGTATGTCAAGGCGTTCATCTCGGAACGGCACACGCTGGGACTCGTCAAGGCCAACACGCTCGCGATGTCGTCGTTTCCGCGTGCCGACGTCATTTTCGTCGACGGTGGCCATACGAAGATATGCATCGAGAACGATGTCAGACTCGCGAAGGCGGCTATCAATCCCAGCGGCCTGCTCATCTTCCATGACTATGGGCAGCCGAGGTGGCCTGACGTCAAGGCGACGCTCGACGCACACTTCTCCCCGGACCAGATGCGCGTCCATGGCACGCTCTGCGTAATCCAGGCATGACCACGCCGCAAGGTCTAACAATAAGGGTCCTACGATCACGGCGATCCACCGCCGGCGGCACGAGGACGCAATGAGGCGGCTGATTCTCCGCAATTTCCAGTCTCCGGGCGACATCGTGATGTTGACCGCGGCCGTGCGCGATCTGCACCTCACCTATCCTGATCAGTTCGTGACCGACGTACGAACATCGTGTCCCGAGCTGTGGGAGAACAACCCGCATCTCACGCCACTCCGCGAGGACGAGACCGGCGTCGAAATACTCGACTGCGAGTATCCCCTCATCCACAAGAGCAACGACGCACCGTTTCACTTCATTCACGGCTTCATCGACCACCTCAACGAGCAACTGGGGCTCGCGGTGCGCCCGACGGTGTTCCGCGGAGACATCCACATCGCGCCGATCCAGAAGACCTGGTTTTCACAGGTTGAAGAGATTGTCCGAGAGCCGTTGCCCTTCTGGACGTGGCGGGCGGCAAGTACGACTTCACCATCAAGTGGTGGGACCTCGGGCGGTTCCAGCGGGTCGTCGATCACTTCCAGGATCGCATTTTGTTCGTGCAGGTCGGCGAGAGCGGCCACGAGCATCCATCACTGCAGAACGTCATCGACCTCCGCGGCAAGACGGACCTCCGGCAGTTGCTCCGCAAGGGGTGCTCTGCCCCGTCACGCTGCTGATGCATCTCGCCGCGGCGGTCGAGACACGTCCCGGCATGCCGAAGAACCGTCCGTGCGTGGTCGTGGCCGGCGGGCGCGAACCACCGCACGGGGAAGCCTATCCGCATCACCAGTTCATCCATCGCGCCGGGGCCCTGGCCTGTTGCGATGGCGGCGGCTGCTGGAGGTCGCGCGTGGTGCCCCTGGGCGACGGCAACGAAAAGGACGCGCCCGAACATTGCTGCGTAGACGTCGTCGGTGTACTGCCGCGGTGCATGGACCTGATCACGGTCGCCGACGTCATCCGGTCGATCGAGGTCTATTTCGAAGGTGGCGCCGTGTCATACCTCTCGCCCCCGCAGCAATGGCGCGACGCCCCGTTTGCCGCATGTGCATCCTGAATGGAGGGAGACGCAATGTCCGGAAAGTCTGGATACCCCCCGTATCCGCCGTACCCACCGTACGCGCCCTATCCGCCTTACCCGCCCTATCCGCCCTATCCCGCGCAGGCAGGCTGTTGTCCACCTGTGGAATACGCACCGTGCCCGCCGGAGGCAGAAACCGAACCGCCACCTACAGAGACCCCGGAAGCCGGCCCCGCGGAACCGGCGCCGAGTTCTTCGACGAGCGGCGCACCGAGCACTGCGAGTTCTTCGAGCGCGGTGGGCCGGGCCAGTTCCAGTAGCCGACTGGATCCCGCGCTTCCCGTTTCCAGCAGTTCGTCATCGCGTGCGGCCCTCGGCAGTGGTTCCAGCGCATCTTCCGTGGCCTCGCCAACGAGCAGTTCCGGCGGCCCCTCCAGCAACGTGTCGAGCAGCTCCAGTTCGTCGTCAGGTACCGCCCCGTCAAGCAGTTCCAGTTCATCGCAAAGCGGCGTTGCGAGTAGCAGTTCGTCAAGCTCCTCGTCGATGAGCAGTCTCGCGCCGTCGGGCGACTTCACCGTATCGCGGATCGACATCGAGGCCATCGCGTTTTGCCACAAGGGCACCGGCGAACACACGACGACGAAGTTGATCGTGGATCCCAGGTCCATGGGAGCCCCAAAGTTGGGGTTCCTCAGCCGTACGGTTCACGTGAGGACGATGTTGTTTCAGTTGAGCGCGGATAAAGTGCCGAACTGGTTTGGCGTAGCGGTCGCGGACGGCGTGACGGACTTCACGCGGCCAACCATCTACTTTCATCCAACGCCCACGCCACCGAGGTACGTGGAGGGGTCTGGCAGTAAAGTCTATTTCGGGAAGAGCAAAGACGCGGCGAGTCGCACGCCGGACGAAAGCCGCTGGCGCGCGCTCTTCGAGTACGTCGACCGCCTCGGGCAACAGCTCGCCGCGGCAGTGCAACACTTCGGCGCCACGCCTAATCAGATCGTCATCTTGCCGTTCATGACGGGCTCGACGATGCACACCGCGGGTATCTTTCCTAAGCATTGGCTGCCGATCGTGACCGACATCTTGATCGGAGTGCGCGCGGCCGTCACGGGAATAATGGCCCCGCTCACGGTGTCCGAGGTAGTCTTGGCAGGCTACAGCTTCGGCCTTAATTGCCTGATGGCGTTCGAGGCCGCCGCGACTTTGAATCCACTCCTCAAGCAGATTTGGGACTTCGACGGTTCTACGTCCATTCCAGTCGTAACGACAGCGGCCGTGAAGATCATCAAGTATTCACAGGTCGTCCTCCCACGCCCGCGATGGGACAACTCCAGCCACCGTTTCTTCCGGTTGAAGAACCTGAGCTCGAGACCGAGAAGAAGCCGGACGGCACGATCGACCCCTTATGGGTGCATCATCTGATTCGCGACACGATGTTCCTCGACGCCGCGATCCAGCGCGATCCTACTAGCTGACGCCCCCAAAGCGACTGCGACTTGAGCTCGAGCTCGAGGAACTGCTGCTGGAAGACGGACTGGATCTCGACGAGCTACTGCTCGAGCTCGGTGAGCTACTGCGGCTCGAGCTCGAAGGGCTGCTGCTCGAACTTGGTGAGCTGCTGCTCGAGCTCGATGAGCTACCGATTGGGCTCGCGCTGCTCGAGATCGACGAGCTACTGCTGGACGCTGTGGGGCTGCTGCTCGACGAAACGTATCGACTGCTCGAGCTCGACGGCACACCGCTCGAACTGGAGCCCACGGTCCTCGAACTGCTGCTGGAAACATACGAGCCACTGCTCGAGCCTGGTGGCCGAGGCACCTCACCTTTCGGTCCACACGGCGGTGCGCACGGAGGCGCGCAAGGATTCGGTGGGTACCGAGGGAACGGTGGGTACGGTGGATAGGGCGGCGCGGGCGGCGCGCCGCTCGATCCGGACCCGCAGCTCTCCGATCGTGAGGCTCTGTCGGTGCAGCGATCGACTTCGCATCGCAGTCGCTCGATCTCGGAGCGCAGCTCGGCGGCACATCGATCGGCAGTACGGGCGATGGCGTCGGCGTCGGCGTGGGTGCTGGCTGAGACTGGTGCCCGCCACACTTCGCACACCCGCAGGGCGCCGGCGCACAGCATCCGCAGTTCGGTGGATACGGAGGGAACGGCGGATATGGTGGAAACGGCGGATACGGTGGAAACGGCGGATACGGTGGAAATGGCGGATACGGCGGATACGGAGGGGACGGCGCCGCGTCGAAGTGTGGGTCGAGCGGCTGGATGCGCGGTGGGGCGAAGACTTCGGCTGGCACAAGGTCTCGGACGTGGTCATCTCGCAGCGCATCCCGATCCCGGCCGCCTCGACACCGGCATCGCGTGGGTATCGAGTCGATCCTCGGCCGCGCGGTCTCAGCCCAAGAACGATTGCAGACCCGCGACCTGGTCTCCGCGAGGGACGTCGCCCGGCTGACCCCGAGTCGGCTGATCGAACTCATCCACTTGTGGCAGACCCTGTGGGAGGGAGACGTCGCCCTCCCTGAATCTCCCGCGGGCGGCGCACGTCATCGCCTAGTCATCGCGGAATACGAAGAGTATCTGGTCGATGACGATCGTCCGTACGACAAGACGCCGACGCGCAAGGGCCGTCGTCTTGTATTCATTGAACATGTCGAACTCGCCTGAGCGGGTGTGTGCGGTCACGCGGCGCTGTCCAGCTCACCCTGGATCTCCAGGCGGTACGCGTCGTGGTGCTGGCAATCAAGTTGATAATGACTTCGTGTCACCAAGGGTCGATGGCGTAACAACTGCCATGATTAGTATATTTGTAACTGTAACAAATTTTGACTACGGGCAATTAAACGAATTGAATACTTTAATCAGTGAATACGATAATATGGAAAATTTTAAAATTCATGTTAACGTTGACACAACAATTCCTTTAGACTTATCACAATATAAAAATATTACAACAAGCCAGAGGCTTTTTGACAAAAGTATTGGACATTATATTCCAATGATGCATAGAACAGTTATAGCAGAAAATGTTGATAAATATGATCTATATATTTTCTCGGAAAGTGATATCTTAATAAAAGAATCTACAATAGATAGATATTTAAACGAAACTTCTCTTCTACCAAAACATTGTATAACAGGATTTTTGAGATTTGAACTTCAAAAGGTAAATATTACAAAGTAAATATTACAAAATATTTACCAGATATATAAACGCTATATGCGGCCCAATATTTTCAAATCCATCAATTAATATCATTAATGGTAAGAGATATTTTAATATTACAAACATGTTTAGCGCATCATACGCTTTAACAAATGATCAATTACATCAAGCATTAAATTCAAATCAATTTATTCTAAATTCTCAACCTTATGATCGATATGGAATAATAGAATCGGCTGCTGCAAGCATTTATACTAGATGCGGATTTAAAAAAATTATGCCAGAAGGAAATTTAGAGGACTTACTTGTTCATCATTTAAGTAATAAATATGCATATTCTCATTGTCGAATTGATTTTGAATTATTTAAAGAGCAAATTAGAAATGAAAGATAAAACAGGAGTCGTTATTGGAACATATGGCGCGACTCCATATGGTTCTTGTCAATGATGACTGTAGTCCATCTCAAGCATGAAAAGGCAGCGATCGACGCACGAGTCTCTTCGGAGAAGCAGCGCGAGGAGCGTACCATCGCCAAGCGGCATGACCCGCGCGATGAGGTTTTGGACAAAACGGGGTCCTATGGCGGCGTTTATATAACGCAAAAGTCTACCCCGACGCAGCACGCCACCGGTAAAAGATACGTAAGTTATTGGTTTTATGGTGCCGGCGAGAGGAATCGAACCTCCGACCTGCTGATTACGAATCAGCTGCTCTACCGACTGAGCTACACCGGCATAGGGGCGGGAGTATAAGACGGTCGGCGCCCGTACAGAAGCGGTGGGCCGGTGCGCCGTGCGGCTAGGAGGCACCGGGTTTGTTGCAGACGCGCACGATGACGTCGATCCCGGCGTGCGCGGTGCCCTCGGGCAGCGCCGGGACGTCGGAGATGCGCAGGGTGTCGGCGTCGAAGTCGGTCAGGGTGCCGTCGTCCACGTTGTAGAAGTGGTAGTGGGGCGCGAGGTTGGAATCGAAGAACGCGCGGTCGCGATCGACCGTCAGCTCGCGCAAGAGTCCGCGCGCGGCGAACAGGCGCAGGGTGTTGTAGACCGTGGCCTTGGAGACGCGGGCGCCGCGGCGTTTGAGTCGATCGAGCACCTGTTCCGCCGACAGGTGTTGGCGCCGATCGATCATGACGGAGGCGACCGCGACGCGCTGCGGTGTGGGGGCGATCCCGTGCTGCGCCAGCAGCTGGGCCGCACGACCTTGATCCAATGCGTCCATCTAGGCTGTCCGTCCGCTAGTCTACGCCTGACGGGCCGGCCAGGCGAAGGGCTCGGGGGCGACGATCGGCGCGCGTCCGAGGATGAGATCGCAGAGGAGACGGGCGGAGCCGGGGGCAAGCACGACCCCGTTGCGGAAATGGCCGGTGTTGGCGTAGAGGCCGCGCGCCTCCGGGTGGCCGGCGATGACGGGCATGCCCGTGCCCGATCCCGGTCGGAGACCCGCCCAGTGATCCACGATGGGTTGTCGGGCGAGCGCCGGGATGAGCGCGCCGGCCGCGGCGTGCAGCGCCGCCCGGGCCTCGCCCGTGACGGTCTTGTCGAAGCCCACGTGCTCCACGGTGCTGCCGACGAGCATCGACCCATCGCGGCGCGGTACCAGATAGACCTCGCCGTGCTGCACGATATGCCTGAGCGTGCCCGACGGGGCCCGGTACAGGAGCATCTGGCCGCGGACCGGGAAGATGACCGGCGGATGCGGCAGCTCATCCAGCAGGGACCGGCTCCAGGGTCCCGCGGCGATGACCACGGTCCTGGCGTCGATGCGTTCGCCCGCCGTCTCGACGCCCAGGATGCGTCCCCGTGCGTGCCGCAGCGCCCGGACGTCGCAATGCTCCCTGACCGCGACACGAGCCGCTGCCAGTGCGCCGCGCAAGGCACGGAGGAGCCGCGGGTTTCGGATCTGGGCGACCGCGGGGACACGCCAGGCCGGTCCGGGGATCGACAGCGCCGGTTCGAGCCCCGCGAGGCGCTCGGCATCCAGGGCTTCCACTTCTGTCCCCATCGTAGTCCAGGCAGTGGCCTGTGCCTCCGCATCCGGGCCGACGAGGAGGAGGCCGGAGCGCGTCCATTCGGAATCGATCCCGGTCTCGACCTGTAGATCACGTACCAGATCGGCGTAACGCTCCTGGCCGTAGCGCAAGAGGGCCTGGAGCGCCGGTGGCGTCGTCCGGGGCTCGAGCGCGGCCAATACCCCCGCGCCCGCCCAGGAGGCCTCACGGCCGAGTTGACCGCGTTCGAGGAGCAATACCCTGAGTCCCCCGCGCGCCAACTCACGGGCGCAGAAGAGACCGATGAGGCCGCCGCCGACCACGATGCAGTCGCTGCGCACAGGGGGCCAGCCGCGGTCGTGTGGCGTCCCCTCCGCTACCGCGGCAGGACTCAGACGGGCTCCGGCTCCGCGGCGGACGGCCGGGCCAGCTCCCTGGGGAGGCTGAACACCACTTGCTCGCGGATCCCGGGCGCCTCGGCGACCGCGGTCCCACCCCACTCCTTGAGCCTCTCCACCACCTCTTCCACCAGCACCTCGGGCGCCGAGGCCCCGGCGGTGACACCTACGGCGGTCTTGCCCACCACCCATTCGCGGCGGATCTCGGCGGCGCTGTCGATGAGGTAGGCGGGGATCCCCTGTTTCTCGGCGATCTCCTTGAGGCGGGTGGAATTGGAGCTGGTCTGCGAGCCGACCACCAGGATCACCTGGCACTCGGACAGGAGGCGCTTGACCGCGTCCTGGCGGTTCTGCGTAGCGTAGCAGATGTCTTCCTTCTTGGGGCCCACGATCTTCGGGAAACGCCGCCTGAGGGCGTCGATGACCTGGGCGGTGTCGTCCATCGACAGGGTCGTCTGGGTCACGAAGGCGAGGAACTCCGGGTCCTTGACCTGCAATGCCCACACATCGTCCACGGACTCGACCAGATAGATGCCACCGGCGCCGTCGCTGCGCCGGTACTGCCCGACCGTGCCCTCGACCTCCGGATGCCCAGCGTGACCGATGAGGATGCACTCCCGGCCCTCGTCCTGGTAATGACCGACCTCCATGTGGACCTTGGTGACCAGCGGGCAGATGGCGTCGAAGATCTTGAGCCGCCGCCGTGCGCCTTCCTCGCGCACCGCCTTGGAGACCCCGTGGGCACTGAAGATCACGGTGCAGTCATCGGGAACGTCGTCGAGCTCGTCGACGAACACGGCGCCCTTGGCGCGCAGGCCATCGACGACATACTTGTTGTGGACGACCTCGTGGCGGACATAGACCGGCGCCCCATAGAGATCGAGCGCGCGCTCGACGATCCCGATGGCGCGATCGACTCCGGCGCAAAAACCGCGTGGGTTGGCAAGCATGATCTGCATGATTGGAATCCTCGTTCGAGTTTCCTGGCCGTTCGAATGTACCGGCCACGGTCATGAAATCTAGTCAAAGATATTTGAAATTGTACGCTCTTTTCGATCCCTTCCCCCTGGAAGGGGGAAGGCTAGGATGGGGGTCGAATCTTTCAGCACTATGCGACGCTCAACCCCCACCCTCGCCCTCCCCCTGCCAGGGGGAGGGAATAAGCTCGTGCTGGCAGCTTATTAAATTTACCTCGATGGTTTCAGGGCATCGACCAACAAGAGAGCCGCCCCGATGCTGATCGCCGAGTCGGCGACATTGAACGCCGGCCAGTGCCAGTCCTGATAATAGACATCGATGAAGTCGATCACATACCCGAGCGTCAGCCGGTCGCAGAGGTTGCCGACGGCCCCCCCCAAGACCAGCGTGAGCGCCAGGGTGTACCATGAGCGCTCGTCCCCGTGCCTCAGGAGCCACACCACGATGCCCACGCTGACCGCGAAGGCCAGACCGATGAACAGCCAGCGTTGCCAGCCCCCGGCGTCGTTCAGAAAGCTGAAGGCCGCGCCGGTATTGTGTACCAGGGTCAGGTTGAGGAGGGGGGCGATCGGCACGATTTCATGCAGGCTCAAGGTCTCCCGCGCGGCCATCTTGGTGAGCTGGTCGAGCACGATGATCGCGAAGGCCAGCATGAGCCAGCGCCAGGCGCGCGTCGGAACCGGGCCGGTGCCAGGATGCCGGAGCGCCTCCGTACCTCCGATTTTTTGTTGGCCGGTCTTGTGTTCGGCCGTCATGGCGGAAGCCACCTGGGCGATCGGCCTCGCGTCCCGCCGGCAGACCGGAGGCTGGAGGCGGCGGCATGCGGTCGGTGGAATCTAGGCATAACACCGGACCTCGCCGGGTCCAACCACGTTGTCGACGCAGCGGCCACAAAGCCCTGGGTACTCGGCGTGGCTGCCTACATCGGCGCGGTGGTGCCAGCAGCGAACACACTTCGGATCTGCGCACGGCGCCACCGCTATCTGGAGACCCGGTAGGTCCGCGAGGAGGGCGTGCTCGGGCGCCTCCGCGATCGGATGGAGCCTGGCCGCGCTCGTGATCAGCAGGAAGCGCAACTCGTCGCCGAAGGGCGCGAGCGCCGCGAAGACCACCCCGTCGGCGTACAGGTCCACCTCCGCATCGAGCGATGAGCCGATCCCACCCGCGACCCGCAGCCGTTCGAGGTCGTGGGCCACCGCCTCGCGCACCTCCATGACGACCCGCCAGACCTCGGGCCCGAACCCTTCGGAGGGCGCGCGCGTCACGAGCCCTTCATACCAGCGCTCGATGAATACCGATCCGCCGCGCGCACCCGGGAGGTGCTGCCAGATCTCGTCCGCGGTATAGGACAGGATCGGTGCGATCCAGCGCGTCAGGGCTTCGATGATGTGGTATAGGACGGTCTGGGCCGAGCGCCGCGCGGGGTGCTTGCGGGGCAGGGTGTACTGCCGGTCCTTGATGATATCGAGGTACAGGCTCCCGAGCTCGATGGAACAGAAGTGATGCAGCTTCTGATAGATCAAATGGAATTGGAAGCCGTCGTAGGCCGCGATGACCTCATCCTGCAAACGCGCCGCCTGGTCCAGGATGAAACGGTCCAGCTCCAGCAGGTGCTCGGGGGCGACCCGATCGACATCGGGGTCGAAACCGTCCAGGTTGGCGAGCAGGAAGCGCGCGGTGTTGCGGATGCGCCGGTAGGCATCGGCGGTGCGCGTCAGGATCTCGTCGGAGATGGCCATCTCCGCGCGGTAATCCGTGGCCGCGACCCAAAGCCGCAGGACATCGGCCCCGAGCCGGTTCATGACCTCCTGGGGCACAACCACGTTGCCGCGCGACTTGGACATCTTCAAGCCCTCTGCGTCTACCGTGAAGCCATGGGTCAGGACCGATTTATAGGGTGCCCTCCCGTGCATCGCCACCGCGGTGATGAGCGAGGATTGGAACCAGCCGCGATGCTGATCGGAGCCCTCGAGGTACAGATCGGCCGGGAACGCCAGGCGCGCATCGGCGCCCAGCACGGTGGTGTGGGTGACGCCCGAATCGAACCACACATCCAGGGTGTCCCCGACCTTTTCGTAGTCGCGCGCGTCCTCGCCCAGGAGGGTCGCGGGATCGAGGTCGAACCAGGCCTCGATGCCCGCGCCCGCGACTCTTTCGGCCACGGCCTCGATGAGCCTCGGGGTGTCGGGGTGCCAGTTGCCGGTGTTCCTGTGGACGAAGAGCGGGATCGGGACGCCCCAGGCGCGCTGTCGCGAGATGCACCAGTCGGGACGGTTCTCGATCATGCCGCGCATCCGGCTATCGCCCCATTCCGGCATCCAGGACACCCCTCCGATCGCCGCGAGCGCCTGGGTGCGCAGGCCGTGACCGTCCATCGCGATGAACCATTGGCGGGTCGCGCGAAAGATGATTGGCGTGCGATGCCGCCAGCAATGGGGATAGCTGTGGCGCACCATCTCGCGATGCAAGAGCGCGCCCTTGGCCCGGAGGAGCTCGATCACGTGCTCGTTGGCGGTGAGCACGTGCTCACCGGCGAAGACTTCGGTATCGGGCAGGAAGCGGCCGTCGGCGCCCACCGGGTTGTGGACGGGCAGGCCGTAGCGGCTGCCGACCACATAGTCTTCCTGGCCATGGCCGGGCGCGATGTGTACCGCCCCCGTGCCGGCCTCCAGGGTCACGTGCTCGGCGAGGATCACGGGCACCTCGCGCCCATAGAACGGATGCTGCAGGCGGACGTCTTCGAGGTCCCGGCCACGCCCGTAGGCCACTACCCGGTAGTCCTCGATGCCCGAGCGATACAGCGTGTCCTTGATGAGCGCCTCGGCCAGGACCAGGCGTTCCGGGCCATGGGGTCCCTCGCATTGGACGACCGCATACTCGACCTCGGGGTTCACGGCCACGGCCTGGTTGGCCGGCAGGGTCCAGGGCGTGGTGGTCCAGATCCCGATCGAGATCGGACCGCGGCCGGGGTGCTCGGGGACGTGATGGCAGCGCGCCATCAAGGCGGCGTCCTCCAGCACCCGGAAGCGCACATCGATGGCCGGTGAATCCCGATCCTGGTACTCGACCTCGGCCTCCGCGAGGGCCGAGCCGCAATCGCAGCACCAATGTACCGGCTTGAAGCCACGGTGCAGGTGCCCGGCCGCGGCGATGCGGCCGAGCGCGCGGATGATGTCGGCCTCGACCTTGAAGTCCATCGTGAGGTACGGCCGGCCCCAATCCCCCAGGACCCCGAGGCGCTGGAAGTCGGCGCGCTGCTTCTCCACCTGGGTGCGGGCATACTCCCGGCAGGTGCTGCGGAAGGCGCGCGGATCGACGCGCGTGCCCGGCGTCCCGATGCGCTGCTCGACCATCAGCTCGATGGGCAGGCCATGGCAGTCCCAGCCGGGGACGTACGGGGCGTCGAAGCCACCCAAGGTGCGGGCCTTGACGATGATGTCCTTGAGCACCTTGTTGACCGCATGGCCGATGTGGATCTCGCCGTTGGCGTAGGGCGGGCCGTCGTGCAGGATGTAGCGCGGCGCCCCGGTCCGCGCCGCGCGGATGCGGCCGTAGAGGTCTTCCGCCGCCCAGCGCTTCAAGGTCCCGGGCTCGCGTTCGGCTAGGTTCGCGCGCATCGGGAAGGCCGTGCGGGGGAGGTTGAGGGTGGCCTTGTAGTCCGTCATGGCGCAGAGCCCGCGAGCGCGTGGTCGCCGGTCGTGGGCGCCGAGCTTCCCGATCCCTCTGTCCAGAGCCCTTCGATCGCGTCCATCCCCGTTCCCTGGGCCCATAGGCGGCGGGCGTGCTCGACATCCAGCGCGATCTGAGCCCGGAGCGCCTCCAGCGTATCGAACGTCCGGTCCTCACGAAGCAGGTGCAGGAACTCCACCCACAGCGTCTCCCCGTAGAGATCCGCGTCGAAATCGAGCACATGGACCTCGAGCAACTCGTGCGTCCCCGCGAGGGCGGGGCGTGGCCCCACGTAGGCGACGGCGGGCAGCGGCCGGGGTCCAAGCCCTCGCACCCGGGCCACGAAGATCCCGCACACTGCCGAGGAACGGCGGCGCAAGGGGATGTTGGCGGTGGCGTAGCCCCACGTGCGGCCGCGTTTCTCGCCGTGGACGACGCGCCCGAAGATGGCATAGGGGCGCCCCAGCAAGCGGCTCGCGGCGCTGAGGTCGCCGCGGGCCAGCGCCTCCCGGACGCGCGTGCTGCTCACGCGCGCGCCGTCACGCTCGAAGGCGGGCACCCGCAGGACCTCGACTCCCCGCGCCTGCCCGAGCGCGCGCAGGAGTGCATAGTCGCCCCGGCGCCCCTGCCCGAAGCGGAAGTCGTCGCCTACCACGAGCCCGCGCGCCCCGAGACGCTCGATCAAGACCCGGTCGACGAAGTCCTCGGCCGTCTGCGCCGCGAGCCCCGCGCCGAAGCGCAGGCACACGAAGTGATCGATACCGTAGTCACGGAGGAGCAGGTATTTCTCGCGCAAGCGCGTGAGGCGTGGCGGCGCCGACCGGGGGTCGAAGTATTCGCGCGGCTGCGGTTCGAACACCAGCGCCACGGTGGGTAGGGACAGGCGCGCGGCGACTCGTCTCTGCGCATGAAGCACCGCCTGATGGCCGAGGTGTACGCCGTCGTAGTTGCCGATGGTCACGACCGCTCCCTGTCGGCCGAGTGCCTGGAGAACGGGGTCGCGCCGGGGTGCGAAGCGCTTGGGTTGCATGAC
Organism: Pseudomonadota bacterium; assembly: GCA_030860485.1. Lineage (NCBI taxonomy): Bacteria > Pseudomonadati > Pseudomonadota > Pseudomonadota bacterium. The sequence goes on from JALZID010000292.1 coordinate 13,279, forward strand.
TATCTAGTGGAGTGTCCCTTAAATAACTTGACAGATTCTCTGGCAATTGCTATGCTTACGGTCATGCCGAACACGAGGCTGTCGATCGAGTTGAAACGGCTGAACGGACGCAGCTCGAAAAGTGGGAG
>JALZID010000293.1 GCA_030860485.1 Pseudomonadota bacterium
CGGCCTACATCATTGGCAAGAACTGCGTGCAGTTCTTCACCGTCGAACCGGAGCCTCTCCTTCCATTATGCACCACGCCCCGGCCTTACGACATACATCTCGTCGGTCTGAGGCGAAGCCTCGTTAGAATTACACACCAAGACCGGACGTATTACCCAAAAGAATCAATTACTTTCGAAGAGTCGCGGGGGCTGTTCCCATTCGGATCGGATTGCGCGGCGAAGGTGGTCATATTGGGGAGGGCCAGACATGTTCCTAACCGACGACCAACTGATCCTCCTCACCGGCTACAAGCATCGGCACAAGCAGATCGCCTGGCTGCGGGAGCGCGAGATCACGCATCTCGTATCGGGGGCCGGAAAGCCCGTCGTCGCCCTGAGGGAGATCGAGGGGCGCCTGCCGCACGACCCCGCGTTCCGCTCGAAGGACCGGCCGAAGCTGGATCTCGTCCGGTAGAGCGCAGCCAAGGCCAGTCGTGATTAGACGCTAAACATCCCGCCCCTTCGGGGGCGGGCTCTCTCAGGAGGCCAAGATTTAACCCAGAAACACCCCGATCGCGATCCGAATGGAATTCGTGGGCTTCGGTGTCTCGGGCCGAGAGCGCACTAATAGTGCGCCCCGTGGCTTGTCAGACACCTGGCGCCCATCATTGGATGCGCGTCAATGCAACCTTAACTAGGAGGTCCACCATGAGCAACTACATAGTAACGATCACCACACGGGATAAGTGGAACGCGGACGGATCGCCGATCCGGGATACGGTTGCGGAATTCGATGACCTGGAGCAGGCCATTGCATATCAAGACTTGCACGGCGGCTGCGTTACTCGTACGGAGGACGACAAGTCCATGGCGCCCGATGGGACATGGGTATAACTGGCCAATCCTGCCCTGGACAGTGAAGAGGCGACGACAACCGAGGGAGACCGTGAAGGGGCAAGGCGTGACCAGCAGCTTGATAGAGGCTGAACATCCCGCTCATTCGGGGGCGGGGGGCGGGCTTCTTCAGGAGGCCATGATGAAACCTATGAACACACGACGGCCCAAAGGCTCATCCGGCACTGCCCGGGCCGCGCGGAGCCTGCTGCTTCGTCAACTGGCGGGCGCGAAGCGCATCGAGGCGGTGCTGAAGCCCGAGGGAGCCGCGGCGCTCGCCGATCTACGGAAGCGCACAGGGCGCACCTACTCGGCGATCATCGAGGGCCTGCTTCTCGCCCAGCGTGCCAGGGACTTGAGGAGGCCGGGTAATGGCTTGCATCCGGAAGCGGCTGGTGGGGAAAGGCTACCGCTGGGTCCTGGACTACCGTGACCAGCAGGGCCGGCGCCATTGAGAGACCACCAAGGGCAACCGCAAGGAGGCCGAGCGGCTGCTCGCGGCGGAGTCCGGATGCTGAAGAAGGGCCATTCCTTGCCGACTAATGCCCCGGAGGGGGGCCACCAACGGAAAGAGGAGGTATCATCATGGAAATCGGCACTGACACAACTGTCCGCATCGCCGCGGCGACGCTCGGAGACAGGATCACATCGCGTCTGTTGGAAACGGGCCTTTCCGCGGCAGAACTAGCCCGGTTTGTGGGGGTAACAAGCGAGGCGGTGTCTCAATGGGAGAGCGGGGAGACCGAGGGCCTGAAGCCAGAGAACCTCGTGCAGACCGCTGAGTTCCTGGCCACTACTGAACGGTGGCTAACCTTTGGCCGCGACGCCCGGTGCGACCTGCAGGGACGGATCAGGGGAGTCCCCTATCCCGCAGGACTCCTCAGCCTGGTCCAGACGATCGCGTCCATGGCCCCCCCCGAACGAGCCCACCTTCAGGCGGTTGCTGATGCGCTTGCTAGATCGACCGCCACCTGGGACGGAGTAGAGCGGAGGAGGTGAGGGAAGGAGGGGAAGGCTTTAGGGCCATGGGCCCTGACCGGAGGGCTGTGATCAACTCGTCCGCGGCGGCCCGCAAATGCTCCCCATAAGGGGGGGTAGCGGCACCCTCGTGGGGGCAGCTTTGGGGCAGCAGCGAAACACACGGGACAGAAATACCACCAAAACATCGGCTTATGAAGCAGATTCGATAGAGGGACCCACTAAGCTAGTCGCCGCTCGGATGCCGATCCACCCGCGCGGGGCGCCACCCGGATCGCGGGTGGCGGTGACGTCGTCGCGACCCCCGGATCCGAGGGAGGCACCGCGTCCAGTACAATAGCCCGATGTCGAATGCCGATCGCGCGGGCGTCATCGCGCCACCACCTCTGATCTACGTTGCCGTGTTTGCGATGGGATATGCGCTCGATCGCTGCTATCCCGCCTCGTTACGGCCCGACGCCTCGGCCGCTTGGCTGGGCTGGGCCATCTTGGCCGCCGGCCTCGGCGTCCTCGCCCTGGGTGGGGCATATCTCAACCGTGCGGGTACGCCGGTGAACCCCTATCGCCCCAGCACCACACTCGTGACCGCGGGACCCTATCGTTATTCCCGCAACCCCATGTACATAGCCCTCACGCTCGCCTACCTCGGGGCCGCGGTCGTGGTGAATACCGTATGGCCCGTCATGCTGTTGCCGGGATTGCTGTTGGTCATGCAGCGGGGCGTCATTTCTCGCGAAGAGCGTTACCTGGAACGGAGGTTCGGGGACGAGTATCGCCACTACCAGGCCCGCGTGCGGCGCTGGCTGTAGCGGTCCATGAGCACGCTCGGGTGGATCATCGCCTTCAGTGTGCTCGGCGGGGTCCTGAGCGCGGCCGCCGGCGGTGTGTTTCTGCTATTCGGCGACGAGCGGCGCACCCGCCTCCTGCCGCATCTCATCAGCCTCGCGACCGGCACCCTGCTCGGCGCCGCGTTTCTGGGGCTCCTGCCAGAGGCCCTCGATAGCGTGGCCCGGGACGGCGCGCACTGGGTGACCCTGTCGGTTCTCGCGGGCCTCGTGTTCTTCTTCCTGCTCGAGAAAATGGTGATCTGGCGACATTGCCACGAGGAGCACTGCGAAGGCCACACCGACAACCCCGGCGCCGATACGCGCGTCGCCGTCGGCACCTTGATCCTGGTCGGGGACGCGATCCACAACTTCGTCGATGGCGTGCTCATCGCCGCCGCCTTCCTGTCCGATGTGCGGCTCGGCGTCGTGACCAGCCTCGCGGTCGCGGCCCATGAGATCCCGCAGGAGGTCGGCGATCTCGCCATCCTCCTGCACAGTGGCTATTCCCGCCGCCGGGCCTTCACCTATAACCTCGCCGTCAGCTTCACCACGGTGGCCGGCGCGCTGTGCGCCTGGGTCGGGCTCTCGCAACTCGAAGCCGCCCTGCCTTATGTCCTCGCGGTGGCTGCCTCCAGCTTCATCTACGTCGCGGTCGCCGATCTCATCCCCGGGCTGCACGCCCGCACCGCGCTCCGGGACTCGGTCCACCAGGTGTCGCTCATGGTCCTCGGGATCGGACTCGTGTACGGCCTGGACCGCGCGCTGCACTGAATCCGGACGCCGGCTGAGGGAATGAAATATCCGTCACGAATAAAAAGATCTATCGCTCCGATCCCCCGATATCGTCCAGAAACCGGTCGAACTCTTTTTTCCAGGGCGCTCGGTTGTAACCCCCGTTTCCCTCCGCCAGGAGCCTCATCCCGGTGGCCAGCTCGGCCTCGATGCGCTCGACGGGGCTCGATGCATCCGCCTCCCAGAGGACCTCCGCGTAGAACAGGCGGTTGAGCGGGTGACGGGGGTGTTTCTCGACGACCGCTTGGAGTAACTCGAGCGCTTTTTCGCTATCGCCGAAGCCCGTCGGCCAGGGTGGGGCCTTGAGGTAGAGGATCCCGAAGCACTCGCTGCGGCCCGCCGTCGTCGATCTCCGGGAGAGGTCCACCGCCCGCTGCATCTCGCCTTGGAGCCGCGGGAGATTTTCCATCGCCAGAGCCACGTGGTCGCGGATCACGAGTCCGAGGTTCGCCGCCAGGTAGTAATGCACCGCGCCGTCTCCATCGGCGCCGAGCGCGACGGCCGCTTCGGCGAAACGGACGCCCTCCGCGGCGAGGTTCTCACGTTTGTCGGCCTCCGGGGTGCGCTCGGCCAGATGCAGGGACAAACGGCTGCCCAGCGCGCTACGGCGCAAGGTCGGGTCGTCGGTGTCCTGCAGCCAGGACAGGGCGCACTCCAGGGTATCGGTCTCACTCCATGGGCCGAGCTCGCTCGGGCGGACGGTCAGGATCTCGACGATCGGCTCGGGACAGCTCGAGCGCCGCCCGAACCGGACCCCGTCCGGCGTCGTACAACCGGCCAGGAGGCCCACCGCGACCGCGAACAGGAAGGCGGCGCCGCGCAAGGGTTTACTTCCCGCCATCCCACAACTCGATCATCGGCTCGAACACGACGGGATCCACGGTGGCGAATGATTCCACGCCGAACAACTGGCACAGCTTCTTCCCATCACTGTCGGCGCACAGGCCCTCGAGTGCCCGGGCGAAGCGGGCACGGTCCGCGGCGCCGCCGGTCCTGTCGTTGGCCACCACGCCCATGGGCGGGATCTCTTCCGAGGTGAATATGTCCTCGATCGGCTTGCTTAAATCGAGCGAACCCAATGCGGCGAACTGCTGCCCGTTTAGGATCACCGCGTCCAGCTCCCCTTTGTCCAGGGCGCGCAGCGCCCGGATGGCGTGTTTGGATGGCTTGAGGACGAAGAAGCTCGCCGGGTCGTATTTCCCGGCGAAGACGATCCTGCGGACGAAGTCCGGCTCCGCCAAAACGGTGCCGCCCAAGGACTTGCCCTTGAGATCCTCCAGGCCCTTGTACTTGTCCTCCTGGACCGCCACTCGAATGCGCTCCGTATTACTCCCGTTGATGCGGGGTTGGGCCAGCGGGATCAGATGGTGCTCCGCGCGTAATTCCAGATAAAGCCCGAGCGATGTGATCGCGAAGCCCGGTTGCTTCTCGCCGATGAGCCTCTTGCACTCGTCCGCCTCGGCGATAAAAAAACCGGTGAAGCTCTTTTCCGGCCACCGGCCCAGGCGTTCCACCACCCGAAGCATGGCATCCACGGCCCCGCGGGCATCGTTCTCGTCGACCGCTCCGCCCGGGTGGACACCACGATCGGGGTGGGCTCGGCGGCCGCGACCGGCAAGAGGACGGTCGGCAGTCGGGCCGCCAGGAATATCCCCACCAGGGATAGGCCTACCAGTGATAGAAAGATCGCTCTGTCCCTCATGCCGGCCTCCTCGGATCCAGCAACTGGGCGATGGCCGGTGCTACCAACAGGGTCGCCATGAGACAGCACACGAGCCCGATGGTGATGTCGATACCCATGGTGGACACGCCACGGTAGTCGGCCACGCTGATGGCGCCGAGCCCGGCAAGCTCGGTTCCGGCCGCGAGCGCGATCACCTTGCCGGCGATCCTGGTGATCTCGATCGGCGTCTGGTCCTTCAGCTCGCGCTAGCGGTGGCTGAACCACACGCCGTAGTCCACGGCCAGCGCGATCACCAGCGGCAGGGCGATGATGTTCGCATAGTTGTAGTCGAGGCCGAAGAGAGACATCGCCCCCAGCATCCAGCCCCCGCCGATCAAGAGCGGCAGCGACGCCAGCACGAACCCCGTGAGGCTCCGCAGCATCAGGATCAGCCAAATCAAACACACTACCACCGCGAGCAGCGTCCCATGGATGAAGCCCTCCACGATGGCCTTCGAAAACACGTGATGCGTGGTCGGAAAACCGGTCGCCCGCTTGGGCGGCAACAGGGCGTAGAGCGCCGGCTGGACCATCCAGGTGCTGATCAGGATCATCAAGACGCCCCCGGCCGCCACCACCCCCAGCTGGGCGAAGCCCGGGAAATCGACCGTCCCCAGGGCGCTGAAGATCGCGAGCGAGGCGCCGCCCGCGGTGAGCACGGCCCGGAAGGACGAGCCTATGCCGATCGCAATCGCCTCCACGAGCGGCTTCCCGGCGCGCCGCTCCTCGGTGATCCGCGACGAGGTGAAGATCCCATAATCCGCCCCCAGGCCGAACAGGATGGCGAGGAAGGCGGAGGTCATGAGGGTCAGGTGACCGACCGTGAGCGACGCCAGCGCCAGGCCCCACAGCGCCCCGAACCCCATCGGGACGAAGATGCAGAGCGCCAGCGGACACTCCGTACCACCACGAGGATCAAGAGCCCGATGAGCGCCGCGGCGGTGCCGATCACCAAGGTGATGTCTTTCCGGACGGCGGTGTGCTCCTCGTATTCGATGGCCGGCAGCCCGGTCAGCCCCACCCGGGGCGGCGTGCGACCGGCCGCCCCGGCCTTCGCGGCGGTGGCCGCCGCGACCGCCTATACCCGGTCGATGAAAGGCCCGAGGACCTCGAAGTCTTGCGACGCATTCCGGGCACGGACGAACAGGAACACCATGCGCCCGTCGCGTGCGGCGAAGTAGCCGTCGGCCATGCCCTCGGCCCCCTAACGAGCCAGCAGGCGGTTCCAGTCGAGGCCGGTAGAGATCTCATCCGCGGACAGCCAGCGGCGCCACTCCTCGAGGAGCGCGGATAGGGTCTCCGCGATGTCCCCGGCGGTGTCGAGGTCGATGCGGTGGGGACCGTCTTTGAGCCAGGCCATGGCCTTTTGCAGCGACTCGTCCAATCCGAGTGGCGGGCCGGGCCCAGTCATCAGCGAGCCGAGCCGATCCAGGCGCTCGGCCGGCATCAGCAGGTAGGCGTGCTCCAGGAAGAAGCGCGGGTCGAGACGCTCGGCGACCTGACCGATGGCCGGCTCGGCGCGCAACTCGGCCGCCAACTCGGTGGCGAAGGACGTGAGCTCCGCGCGCGGGACGCCCTCCAGGACCACGATCAGATCCGAAGCGGCCCCGAACTTCGTCAAGAAGCTGTCCAGGCGCCTGGCCACCTCCGTGTCCTTTGGGAGCAGCGCCTGACGGGAGGTGTATACCGGCAGGCGCGCGCTGGCCAAGCCCGACAGGATCGACAATACTAGCGCGAAAGCCAGGACGCCCCAGGGATGCCGGGCAGAGCGTTCGGCAACCCAGGCGACGCCTTGCGGCACTCGAGGGGTGGCGGTCGGGGCGGTCGACATCCGTTTCGGCGGTGAGACTGGCGTCACAAGATGCCTTTCGGCATGTGTAATAATTCGGTGTGTCTTTTATGGCTATAATGTCGCCGAGCCGGCTTGTTTTTGTCAACCAATGTCCTTCGATCGTGTATCCTGGGCGGTGTTTGACGGAAAAGTGGAAAGGCCGGCCCCTTGCACGACTTCGAAAGCGAGCGGGACGAAAGTGATCGAGAAACTCTGAGAATGCGGAAAGCGGGAGGGGAACGGCTGGTCTTGATGACAGGCGCCGCGGGTCACCTCGGCGCGAACCTGGTGCGCCGGCTGCTCGACGAGGGGCACAAGGTCCGCGTCCTGGTGCGCGACCGGGGCCATGAGGCCGCGCTGGAGGGTCTCGAGGTCGAGCGTGTCTACGGCGATCTGCGCGATCTCTCCGCTACCCGCGCGGCGGTGGCGGGATGCACGCATGTCTATCACTGCGCAGCAAAGGTCTCGACGATCGACGGCGACGCCGCGCACCGGCGCGAGATCTACGAGTGCAACGTCCTCGGGACGCACCACCTGCTCTGCGCCGCCCGCGAGGTCGGCGTGGTGCGCGTGGTGGTCACCGGCTCTTTCAGCGCCGTGGGCCATCGGCTCGATGACCCTTCGGCGCCCAGCGACGAGACCCTGCAGGTCTATCCCTTCGAACGCCTCATGCCCTATGAGCGCTCCAAGGTCCTGGTCGAGCACGAATGCCTGAAAGCGGTCATCGAGGGGCTCGATGTGGTGATGGCGACCTGTTGCGCGATCGTCGGCGGGAACGACTTCCTGCCCTCGCGTCTCGGCCGCACCTTGTGCGATTTCGTCAACGGCAGGCTCCGCGCCTACATCCGCGGCGGGTTCGAGTTCGTGGCGGCGCGGGACATCGTGGCCGGTCATCTGCTCTGTATGGACCGAGGCCGGACCGGGCATAAATACATCTTCAGTACCGAGTTTTTGATGCTCGATGAGCTGCTCGGGATGTTCGCAGAGGTGTCCGGCGTGGCCAGCGCTTGCCGCCGCCTGCCGGCGCCCCTCATGCTCGCCTGTTCGGAGATCACGAGTTTTTATCTCAGCCGTCTCCATCCCCAGCGCCCGCAACGCCTGACACCCGGTGCCATCCGATTGTTACGCAAATGCCGGCATGCCGATCTCACCAAGTCGAGGACCGAGCTCGGATACCGGCCGACCGGCATCCGCGAGGCGGTAGCGGAGGCCTATGCCTTTCACCACGCGCGCGGCGCCATCACCCATCGAGCGGCACGCGCGCCCGGCGCCCAGCCGCTCGCACCCGAGGAAGGGCTGCCCGCAGAGGCGCGGAGTTGAGCATGGCTCTGCGCTACGATGCCGCCACGACCCCGCCACCGTCATTCGCGGAGGGTCGCAACATGCGCCAGAAGGTCCGCGCCACCGGCCTGGATCCTAACTACTGGTACGCCGTCGAGTTTGCGGACCGCATCCAACCCGCTCAGGTGCTCGAGGTGGTGTTCTGGAAGCGCTCCATCGCGTTGTTCCGCGCAGCGAACGGCGAGTTCCACGCCATCGAAAACCGCTGCGCCCACCGCCAGCTCAAGCTCACCTTGGGGAGCGTGGAGGGCTGCCGTCTGGTGTGCATGTACCATGGCTGGAGCTACGATGGCGAGGGGCGCGTGGCCAGCATTCCGCACCCTTTGTTCGGCAAGGCCATGCCGGAGTTCCGCGTCGCGAGCTTCCCCGTGCGTGTCCGCTATGGGCTCGTGTGGTTGTTCCCCGGCGATCCCGCGCTCGCCGAGGGGCGGACCGTCCCCGATATCCCGGAGCTGGAAGGGCCGGGGCGTTGGGCCTGCCGGCCGCTGTCCTTCACCTGGACCGCCCATCATTCGATGATCATCGATAACGTCAGCGATTTCACCCACGCGCACCTGCACCGCAAATACCGGCCGTTCGGCGATGCGCGACTGCTCCGCTGCGAGACCGTGGGCGACAATGTCCATGTGGCCTACGACACGGAGGTCGGGCGCGGCCGGATCTCGGGGCTGTTCGTGGACCATCGACGCATCAATACCAACCATATGGAGCTCTGTTACCAGTATCCCTACCAATGGTCCAACACCGATGACGCAATCAAACATTGGCTGTTCGTCCTTCCCATCGACGAGCACCGCACCCGGATGTTCTTCCTGTTTTATTTCAAGTCGTTCAAGATCCCGTTTACGGGCATCCCGATCCCGCGCGGCGCCATGGATTGGGTGCTCTGGATCGCGAATCGATGGTTGATCGCGCCGCTCCTGGACCAGGATCGCTCGGCGGTCGAGGCCGAGCAGAGCGCCTACGCCCAGCACTGGACCGCGCCCATCGCGGAGCTCAACCCGGCCGTACGCGCGTTCCAGGAGGTCACGGTCCGCAAATGGCAGGCGTATCTGGATAGTCTCGACGCGCCTTCCGGCGCGGCGCGGCGAGTGCCGTCGCCGTCGGCACTCTAAGCCCGCATGCCCGCCGCGAACGCCGCGATCGGCCTGACCACCTTGGCCGAGGCGCTGGGCGGTGTGGTGCTTTTCACCGGTCTCTTGTTCATCGGCTCGCGCGTCGTGCCGGGGCGGCGGGCGCTCGGCCGCTCCCTACACGACCAAGGGCCACCCTCGGGTGCACCACCCGGCTATGTCCTGAACGGGCTCTGGCTCTTCCTCCTGACGGGGCTCATCGTGGTGCTCGGGCAGTGGCTCGGCGGGTACTCCCTGGCCACGCTCAACCGGCATTTCCCGGCGCTCTTCTGCGCGGCCAATGTGTGGGCCTTGGCCTTGACCGGCGCGGTATTCCTCATGGCCCGGGCGACACCGCCTCGGAACGGAATGCTGCGAGAGCTGTTCTTCGGGCGCGCGTTGAACCCCCGGCTTTGCGGGATCGATCTCAAGCTCTTCAGCTACCGCCCCTCCCTCATCGGCCTCGGGTTATTGAATGCCTCTTTTGCGGTGGTGCAGTACCAGACCTACGGGAGGCTGTCGACGGCCATGGTCCTCTATCAGGGCTTCACGCTGGTCTATCTCTTCAACTATTTCCAATTCGAGTACGGGATGCTCCATACCTGGGACATGGTTGCCGAGCGTTTCGGTGGGATGTTGATCTGGGGCGATTATGTCCTGGTGCCGTTCTTCTATTCCCTGCCGGGATGGTTCCTGGTACACGGGCTCGAGCCGCTCCCGTCCTCCGCCGTGGTGGGGCTCACGGGGCTTTTCCTGTTCGGGTTTTGCCTCTTTCGTGGGGCCAATGGCCAGAAGCACCGTTTCAAGCTCGACCCGGCCACCCGGATCTGGGGCCGGCCGGCCGAGACCATCGGCGGGCGTTTGCTGGTCTCGGGACTGTGGGGCCTGGGTCGGCATCTCAACTACTCGGGCGAGATCGCGATCTACCTGGCCTTTGCGCTCACGACCGGCTTCGATTCGGCCGTGCCCTACCTGCTGCCGGCCTGGCTCTGTGTCCTCTTGATCCACCGCGCCCGGCGCGATGAGCGCCGCTGCCACGCCAAGTACGGCGATCTCTGGACCCAATACACGCGCCGCGTGCCGTTCCGCTTGCTGCCGCTCGTGTACTGAACGATGGAAATGCGCACCGATACAACTGATATACGCGCTGGGGAGATACGCCCTGGGGAGATACGCCCTCGACCGATCCCGCGGGCACGGGACGGGTGGCCGATCCTCGGGCAGGCGCTGGCCTTCCACCGCGACCCGGTGGCCCTGCTGGAGAGCGCCTGGCAGGAATACGGCGAGGTGTTTCAGATCCGGCTCGCCGGTCGGGCCTTCGTGGTATTCGCCGGACCGGAGGCCCATGATGCCTACTTCCACGCCCCCGACCGGCAGCTCAGCGCCCGCGAGGTGTATCAGTTCACGGTACCCATCTTCGGCAAGGGGGTCGCGTACGATGTCGCCCCCGAGCTCATGGCCGAGCAACTCGGATTCCTCGCATCCCTGCTCAAGGGCGGCTCTCTGCAGGGCTACGCCCGCCTCATGCATGAGGAGATCAAAGCCTACACCCGGCACTGGGCAGAGGAGGGCGAGATCGACCTCCCGCAAGTGACCAACGAGCTGACCATCAACATCGCCAGCCGCTGCCTCTTGGGCGAAGAGATCCGGGCCAGCCTCGAGACCGATTTCGCGCCCCTCTATCATGACCTGCAGGGCGGCATCAATACCCTGGGTTTCTTTCTCCCGAAGCTGCCGATCCCTCGCCACCGGCGCCGTGACCGCGCCCGCCGCCGGGTGGCCGACTTGATGGGCCGCATCCTGGCCGAGCGGCGCCGGGCCGGCAGGCGCGAACCCGACTTCATGCAGGCGCTCATGGAGGCGCGCTATGCCGATGGGCGCTCGCTCCGCGACGAGGAGATCACCGGGCTCTTGCTGACGGCGTTGTTTGCCGGCCAGCACACGAGCGCCGTGCTCGCCGCCTGGGTCGGGATCGATCTCTTGCGGCACCGGGAATACCTGGCCGGCGTTTTGGCCGAGATCGAGGGCGAGTACGCAGAGGGCCAGGACTTGAGCCTCGATACCCTGAAGCGGCAGACCGTCCTCGAGCGCGCCGTCCGTGAGGGCGAACGCCTGCACCCGCCGCTCATCGTCTTGGTGCGCAAGGTCCTCTGCGACCTCGACTACCGGGGATTTCACCTCCCGGCCGGGACCATGGCCCTGGTCTCGCCGGCCCTGTCGCACCGTCTGCCGACCGTGTTCCAGGACCCCGAGCGCTACGATCCCGAGCGCTTCGCCCCGCCGCGCGAGGAGCACAAGCAGTCCGCCCATGCCCTGATCGGCTTTGGCGGCGGCCACCATCGCTGCCTTGGGATGCACTTCGCCTACCTGCAGATCAAGGCGCTTTGGACGGTGCTCTTGTCGCGTTTCGATCTGGAGCTCGTCTCGCCGCCACCCGCGCCGGATTACGGTAGCTGGGTCACCGGGCCGCGCCCGCCGTGTCGGGTGCGCTACCGGCGCCGTCCCCTCCCTCTTTCCGGCGGCCTGTGACAGCGAGCGTGGCCCGACATTACGATGTGGCGGTGGTTGGCGCCGGGCCGGTGGGCGCGGTCGCGGCCCTGGCCCATGCGCGGCGGGGGGTCCGTGTGGCACTGTGCGAGGCCAATCCGAGCTCGGCCCGGCGCCTGGCGGGCGAGTGGCTCCACCCCCCGGCGATCCAGGTGTTGCGCGAGCTCGGCATCGATCTGCCGAGCGAGATCCCCGAGCACGCCCGCGGCCAGGGCTTCGTGGTGTTTCCCGACGACGGCTCCGCGCCCTGCCTCCTGCCCTACGGCGATGGGGCCCTCGGGTACAGTTGCCGGCACCAGGCGCTGGTGGAAACGCTGCGCCTTGCTGCCACCTCGCACTCCGGGGTCGAGTACCGGCCCGGCGTGCGCGTGCGCCGCATCGAGGGCCGTTCCCTGTATTACACCGAGAACGGCAGCAGCGGTTTTTTGACCGCCGATCGCATCGTGGGCGCGGATGGTCGCGGATCCATCGTGCGCACCAGCCTGGGCCTTTCCGTCGCACGGTCCATCAGTTCCCGGATGGTGGGTCTCGTGCTTCCCGACGCCGAGCTCCCGTTCGAGGGCTATGGGCATGTGTTACTGGGCGGCCCCGGTCCGGTCCTGGCCTATCGCATCGCCCCCCGTCACGTGCGCCTGATCCTGGACGTGCCCCTGCACGGCCCCGCGGGCCGCGAACGTGTGGCCTTTCTGTGGGATGGTTATGCCGATGTGCTGCCGGGGGCCCTGCGCGCGCCGTTTCGCGCCGTGCTCTGTGCCGGGGCCTTCGAGGGCGCGGCCAACGGCGTGCGTGGCCGCAGGGTCTATGGTCGCGGCGATCGGTTCCTGGTGGGCGATGCCGTCGGCTACCACCATCCCCTGACCGCCGTCGGCATGGCGCTCGGTTTCAAGGACGCCCTGTGCCTGGCCCACTGCCAGAGCGTGGCGGAGTATGGAGCCCGGCGCCGGCCGGCCAGCCGGGTGGCGGAGCTTTTGGCCGTCGGGCTTTATGAAGCCTTGGCGGACAGCGGCGACGAGGCCGTCGCGACCCGCCGGGCCATCTACGCGATGTGGCGCGGACGGGCGGCCGAACGCACCCGCACGATGGGCTATCTCGCCTGCCGGGACACGCGGGTGGTCCCCTTTGCCTGGGCCTTCTCCCGCACCCTAGGCCGGGCCCTGCGGGGCTTGGGCGGGGCCGCTTGGCGGAGCGGCCAATGGGGACACGCCGGCCGGGTCGCCGGCGCCTTGCTCGGGCGCTTGAGGTGGCTGGTTCTGGGGATCCTGAGCGGCCGGCGCCCCTCTCTCGCGTGGAACCGGGGAGGTTCGCACCGCTCCCCCCTCCCGATAGCGGACGGTGAGCTGGGGTAAGTTCTGGCTTGCGATGCTGAACCTTTATGACTGGGCGGGCCTCCACCCACTCGTGCCGGAACTCTGGGCCCTGCCGCGCCGGTTACCGATCCATCCGGAAAGGTTCTACTGTCACACCCGGCTCATCTACCTGGCGATGACCGTGATCTATGCCTCGCGCCATCAGATCCCACGCGGTCCGGTGATCGAGGTGTTACGCGCCGAGCTCTATCCCGCCGGGTACGGGGGTTTCCGCGAGCAGCGCGCGGCCTTGCGATCCGGGTACCTGTACGCGCGGCCAGGCCGCGCGTTGCGCTGTCTCTACGCGTTTTTTCTGTTCATGGAGAAGGCACGGCGCCGCGGCGCGGCGGAAGATCGTAGCGCGCCGAGCAACCGGCGAACCAGATTGGCACCGAGGTCCCCCTCGGTGCGCACGTGACGCACAAGGGCGGCCTGATTAGATTAGGATGGTCGTGTGTAAGAGCGTTGAGGACGGATCGAGATATGAGTTGTAGGATCAATCAGTTAAGGGAAACATCGTGATGACAACATCTTCTCTGATAGACCAGACCACCACACGACCAGTTGAACAGATGTTTTCGCGCTTGCCGTGTCGCGCGGGCCACTTCTTCATGGCCAGCATGAATGGTGGATTTGCCGTTGTCCTAAGCGTTTGTTGTCTCGTCGCGCTCGCCCAACCGGCCGCTGCAACGCCGGTTGTGGGTGACAGCAAGACTTTTTCCGGCGTCACGCCAGCGGTTTTTGAGTGCGTGAAGGCTACCAGTAAGAAAGAACACAACACCGACTACATTTCCGCGAATGGCAACAAAGGGGAGGCCGTTACCAAGGTGTCCTTGATCGGGACGGTTACTTTGGGTTTCAATCTTGATCCGGCAGCAAGCGCGATCAAATACACAATCAAATCGAAGCCGAACATTGTTGGCGCAAGTAAGATTTGGGATGGCACCCAAGAGACTATCGATCGCTGCAAGCAAGTAACTAAAGGGGCCGCCTATTAGCCAATGATGCAATGGCCCCATCCCTCTTTTCCTATGGGGATGGGCCACGATGGAAATGGTTTCAACCATCAAGAGAAACAAGGAGGGCCCACGATGAACATTACAAATTAAAACATTGTATATTGATTTGGCTGTCCGCGGAGCGAGCCCCAGAACTTCGGGAAGAAGACCTTCATGAAGAACAGCATCGTAGAGGAGAGCTGGGGTGCCTCGGTGCTCACGCTTCTATACTCTTGAGCCGCGTCGAGGCACACGGTGCCGTCATCCCCGAAGGCGAGCGTGATGAGGTTGGGCCGGCAGCAGACCGCGCAGTCCTCGGTGAAGGTCCGGCGGCGTCCCCCGATCGGGTCAACCAAAACGTCGTTGTCCTCGCCGCAAAACGCGCAACTGTACGTCACGATCCTCATTCTACACGCTATCATGTCCTGCAAGGAGGCGCTCGCCGGGTGTAACCTTCGCCCGTCTGAGCCCGAGCCGCTCACCGGCGAGATGCGGTGTGATCGGTGGTGCGGAACTCCCAGCGGATGTGCCAGCCGCGACGGACACGAAGAGGGGGAGGCCGTGTGGGCCCGATGCTCGACCCAGTACGTCCTCATGTGCCAGATCACATTACTTTACTAACAACGACCTAACAATACCTCGTGCTCTGCATACGTGCGGGGCACGCGGAACTCCCGGCGGCACACTTCTTTACACTCAACCTATGGATGCACTTGGTACCGTTATCGCCGTGATCTGAGTGTCTACGAGCAGCTGCTGGAACGCGTCGGCCTGGAGGTGATGCCATGACCGCCGCCCAACTGGAACGCCTGCACGTCACCATGCGCACCAGCCTCGCCCGCTTCCCCTTCGTCAAGGGACTGGAGTCCTTCGACTTCGCCTATCAGCCCTCGCTCGACAAGAAACAGATCTAGCAACTGTCGAACTGCCACTTCATCGAGCACGGCGAGAATCTCATTATTCTCGGGCCACCCGAGTACCTGACATGATGCACACCTTACTATGTCATTGAAGATCAACGCCAAGCTGATTTGCATTTGCTGTTAGCGGAGGCGAGCAGCTTTTGAACGCCTCAAGGTCCGCACGGCGGATCACCTACGGAGTGCCGGCGCAAAACTGTGCGGCTGGGATCTCCTCGCGTGCGATCATACGACGTAGGGTCATGACGTTGTTCAAGATAAGCGGCTGCTTCCTCCAGTGTCAATTCGCCCCGCTCTTCGCGTTCGCCCTGGCGATATACGGCGATACTGTGGTCGTTGCGTAGCGAACAGACACGCATCTTGGTCCACGTCCGACTATGCGCAGTGCGTTTCCCCATCCGATTGAGTACTGATGCGATCAATCCGTCTGGCATTTGCCGGGCAAGTGAGCGGACGAGCTCAACGATATCCTGCTCGGTCACCCAGCGGTGCTGCCCCGTGCCGTTCTTAGCGAATTCAAGGTCTGTATCATCGCCCCCGCGCCAGTGCAATACTATTGCAATGCGATGCTCGACGATCCGCCCCACGATTTCCTTAAGCACGGTACGCAAGATCCGTTTCTTCATTACCGCCCAAGCGTTCGGATGTTGCCAGAGCTCTGCGATATCCTCACCCATTGCGATCAGGTGCTCGCTTTGCTCCTCTGATAATTGTTGGTGTGGCTCGCGCCGCAGTGACTCGAGGAGATTCGCGATGTACTCGCAGGAGAAGGCCTGGAAGGTGAAAGCGTCTTCATTCGCGCGAGCCAGCTCCAGTGCCAAGACCTGGTAAAGGGGCGTTTCATAAGCGATGAGCTCGGCACGCACGAGATCGCGACGCGCTTGGTGCAAGATCATGGCGTCCAACGACAAACACCGGACGTGGAGTTGACCCCGTTTCGTGGACACTTCACCTTTTGGGAAGGAGGAGTCCACGATGTCGAAACGAAGAAGTGCATATGCGCCGGAGTTCCGGCGACAGATGGTCGAGTTGGTCCGGTCAGGCCGCAACCCGGAAGAGCTGGCGCGGGAGTTTGAGCCGACGGCGCAGGCGATCCGCAACTGGGTGGCGCAGG
>JALZID010000294.1 GCA_030860485.1 Pseudomonadota bacterium
TCTCGACTATCTTCAACATCGGTGGCGTCTCCTTCCACCGGCCTAGGCCGGCGTCGCGTTTGATTCACGCGGAAGGATACGCCGCCTCTCTCATGTCTCCCATCCACAACTTAGGGTTATACCTCCCTCTGAGAGGGCGCGCGACTCTTGGTGAGGCCCCGGTTCGCGATCACGTGCCTGGAACCTGCGTCCCCGCTCGGCCAGTGCCACGAGGTCGTTCGCGAGCACGAGTCCCTGTTGCGCTTGGAGCACCACCACGAAGCCCTGGGCAACGCGCGTCAAGACATCGAGCCGCTTGACCTCGTAGTCCCAGGCCGCCAGATCCCGGTCGAGCCCCGCGACCCGAACGCCGGCCGCGCGTTTGCCGCCCATTAAAATGATCTGGGACAGGCTCACCGTGGCCTGTGGCCCGTCAAAATCCCGGAGGACGTCGTTGCCGAGATTGGTTGCCGTCACATTCAATTCCGGGTTCGGCAAGAGGCGCGCCTGTAGTATCGCCGCCTCGCGGGCACGGACCTCCCCGGAGAACACCGCAAGCTCCGGGTTTCCGACCAGGGCCAATGCCACGGCCTGGCGGAGGGTCAGCTAACCCACTGGGCTTTGAGCGACTGCCTGGCCCGGTATCTCCGATCCCGGGGCGCGCGGCCCTGGGTCGTTCAACCCCCCGTCGAGCGGCTCGGCACCGGCGGCCGTGTACCAAACGAGCACGGCCGCGAGGGCGAGACCGGCCCGTATCAGCGATCGTGAGGACATGGAGCGACTCCTCTGGAGCAAGTGGAAAAGGAAATCCCGCGCGTGGCAATAGCCGCGGCAATGGGCACGGGTATGACTGGACCCGCCCCGGGTGGGCGGGGTGCGACTTGATGCGGCGCTAGATGAGGAGGACGATGCTGCGGCGGGCGGAGAGCCTGGAATCGATGACAAGAGAATGGGCGGGTGAGAGAGCCAATTTGTGGACTATCTCATCGAAGGAAATCAAGCTCACGACCCATCGCCGGCGCCGCGTCCAGTGAGGCGCGTTCGGAACCGACAGCGGGTTTGTGCGCCCCGTGGTCCTCGGCTATCACGGGGAAATCCGTGCACGGCCCTTCGCAGGCCGTTTCGGCCTGGGCGCCCGTTTCAATGGCATGCGCCGCCACAGCAGCTTGATCGGCCGGCGCATGAGGGGTATGCACCGGCTCTACCGCCACATGGCCGTCCGCCCCGAAACACAGGACCAGGGCAGACGCATCGCGGTGGCCCAGACCAAAATGTCCGAGCACCACAACGATCAATAGCCGACCGAGATATCTCTTTGAGCGCTGGCTGAGCTTCATTACGTACATTATAACACTAGCAAAACCTTCTTTCCGCATCTCAGCTGCGGATCCCGACGCCGCGGTTGAGCAGATACAGGCTCCAACACCACAGGACCGCGACGCAGCCCACGATGACGGCGAAGGCCAGCGCGATCGGGACATCGCTCACCCCCAGGATCCCGTAGCGGAAGGCATCCACCATATAGAGCACGGGGTTGGCCAGGGATACGGATCGCCACACCGGCGGCAATAGCTCTATGGAGTAGAACACCCCGCCCAGGTAGGTCAGGGGCGTGAGCACGAAGGCCGGGATGATCGAGGTGTCGTCGAAGTTGCGCGCGAAGATCCCGTTGATGAGCCCGCCGAGCGAGAACAGCACGGAGGTCAGGACGATGGTGGCCGCGACCACCGGGTAGGAGTGCGCGCTAAGCTCGGTGAAGAGTAGCGCCACCGCGGTCACGACCGTCCCGACCAGGAGCCCCCGCACCATGCCGCCGGTGACGAAACCCGCGAGGATGATGGCGCTCGGGATGGGCGCCATCAGCATCTCCTCGATGTGGCGCTGGAACTTGGATCCGAAAAACGAGGACACCACGTTGGAATAGGCGTTCGTGATCACCGACATCATGATGAGCCCCGGGGCGATGTACTGGATATAAGGGTAGCCCGCAATCTCACCGATGCGCGGGCCGATGAGCTGGCCGAAGACGATGAAGTAGAGGCTCATGCTCACCCCGGCGGGCAGGATGGTCTGGAGCCAGATCCGCGCGAAGCGGCTCACCTCCTTGACCACGATGGTCTTGTAGGCGACGAGGTAGCGATCGAAACGCGGGCTAGGCCGGGGCATCCGAACCATTGTTCCGGTCGAGGAGATGAATGAACAGCTCCTCCAGGCGATTGGCCTTGTTGCGCAGGCTCTGCACCTCGATCCCCATTTCCGATAGATGCCGAAAGAGCGCGTTCATGCCGAGCGCCTTGTTGACCTCGACCTCCAGGGTGGAGGGATCCACGAGCCGGAAACGATAGCCGTCGGTGACGGGCGCCGCCGCGATCGGTGAGCCGAGGTCGAGGACGAAGGTCTGGGTGTTGAGCCGGGCGATGAGCTCTTTCATGGAGGTGTTCTCGATGATATTCCCGCCATCGATGATGGCGATGTCGCGGCACAAGGTCTCGGCCTCCTCGAGATAATGGGTCGTCAGGATGATCGTGGTCCCCGCCCGGTTCATCTCGCGCAGAAAATCCCACATCGAACGCCGAAGCTCGATATCCACCCCGGCCGTGGGCTCATCGAGGATCAGGAGCCGGGGCTCATGGGCGAGGGCGCGCGCGATCATGAGCCGGCGTTTGAGGCCGCCGGAGAGCGTGCGCGAGCGGTCATGGCGGCGCTCCCAGAGCCCGAGTTTCTTCAGGTACTTCTCGGCGCGCTCGCGGGCCAGCGGCCGGCCGATCCCGTAGTACCCCGCCTGGTTCACGACGATATCGATGACCGGCTCGAACTGCGAGAAATTGATCTCCTGGGGCACGAGCCCGATCTCCGCCTTGGCCGCCTCGAGCGCGGTGTCGGTGTCGTGCCCATAGACCCGGACGCTGCCCGCGGTCTTGTTGACGAGCCCCGTGACGATCCCGATCGTGGTCGATTTGCCCGCGCCGTTCGGGCCGAGCAATGCGAAGAAGTCGCCGGGCCGAACGGTGAGGTCGATGCCGTTGAGTGCTTGCCGGCCGTTGCCGTAGGTCTTGCAAAGCCCCCGGATCTCGAGGGCATTGGTCTCGGAAGGGGGCATTGCCGAATGGAACTTTGAGTATATGATACCGTACGCGTGGGGCGAGCCCGGCGCTCTGCCGATTGACGATACCATGGACCAGCCATCGAAGGGGCGGCGGCTCCTCATCATGCGGCACGCCAAGTCCGACAGGGGGACGCCGGGCGAGCACGACTTCGACCGGCCGCTGGCCAAACGCGGCCAGCGCGATGCCCCGCGCATGGGCGAGTGGCTGCGCACCCAGGGCCTCGTCCCGGACCTGGTGCTCACCTCGCCCGCGCGCCGGGCGCAGGAGACGGCCTCGAAGGTGTGCAAGGTGCTTGACATCGGGAAACAGGCCATCCAGTGGGAGCCGCGTATCTACGACGCGACACGCGCCGATCTGATCGCGGTGCTGGCCGACTGCCCGGTGGACCGACGGCTCGTGCTCCTCGTCGGCCACAACCCCGGTCTCGAGGAGCTGCTCGAATACCTGGTCCGGGGCAGCGGTACACTGCCGGGGGGTGACAAGACCCTGCCGACCGCGGCCGTCGCTTCGGTGCGCCTCAAGGCGGGCTGGCGCAAGCTCACGGCCGGATCGGGGAGGATCGAGCACTGGATGTGTCCCAAGGGGCTTGGGGACGCCTAGCTAGCGCCCGTCATCCCGCACCGAAGCGACGCCGCGTCACGCTCTGCTGGCCAGCCCTTCGGCAGGAAGGTAAACTGACCATCTCAGCCATTGAAGCCTATGGGGGTTGTCATGACGCCTTGGGAAATTAAGGGACGCGAGCTCGTTAACTGCACCTGCGAATACGGCTGCA
>JALZID010000295.1 GCA_030860485.1 Pseudomonadota bacterium
GGGAGTGGCCCTGCTTGGCGCGCCGAGGATGCAACGCGACCTCCCTTCGCTCGCGACGATTTTTTCACAAACTCTGAGGGGCGTCATGGATAAGAAAACCAGCCGTTTGCGTCGGGCACGGCGGGCGCGCGCCAAGATCAAAGAGCTCGTGGTCCATCGCCTGTGCGTCTACCGCACGCCGCGGCATATCTATGCGCAGCTCATTGCACCCAATGGGGCCGAGGTGGTGGCGAGCGCATCGACGCTCGACAAGACCCTGCGCGAGGCCGTCCCATTCGGCGGCAACATCGCGGCGGCCCAGGTCGTCGGCAAGGCCGTGGCCGAGCGGGCCCGGGCCAAGGGTGTCGAGCGGGCGGCATTCGACCGAGCGGGTTTCAAGTATCACGGCCGAATCAAGGCGCTCGCGGATGCGGCACGCGAGCACGGTTTACAGGTCTAGGCGAGAACCATCATGGCGGGAAACAACCCATCCGATCCCGGCGACGGGTTACTGGAAAAGCTGGTGCACGTGGCGCGGGTGGCCAAGGTCGTCAAGGGCGGACGGATCTTCGGCTTCGCGGCACTGACGGTCGTGGGTGACGGCGCAGGAAGAGTGGGTTTCGGGCGCGGCAAGGCGCGTGAGGTGCCGGTGGCGATCCAGAAGGCCATGGAGAAGGCGCGCGCCAATATGCGCCGCATCGCTTTGAACAACACCACCGTTCAGCATGCGGTGACGGTCCGGCATGGCGCCGCCAAGGTCTATTTTCAGCCGGCCTCGGAAGGCACCGGCATCATCGCCGGTGGCGCGATGCGCGCGGTATTCGAGGTTGCGGGGGTCAAGGACGTGGTGGGGAAGTGCATCGGCACCACCAACAAGGTCAACGTGGTGCGGGCCACCGTGCAGGGTTTGAGCGATCTCAGGGACCCCCGCTGGTACGCGGCGAAGCGCGGCAAGTCGGTGGAAGAGATCCTATGAGCGAGCACCGTGATCCAGCCGCGCCCGGGCGGCTCTGCATCACGCTCCGGCGGAGCACCATCGGGCGTCTCCGGGCCCACAAGGCCTGTGTCACCGGCCTCGGGCTGCGTCGCATCGGCCACAGTCGGGTGCTCCTCGACACACCGGAGGTCCGCGGCATGATCCGGCGGGTGGCCTACCTCTTGGAGATCGAAGAGGTCTGACGACATGCGGCTCAATACCCTCAAACCGGCCGCGGGTGCCAAGACGGCGCGTAAGCGTCTCGGCCGTGGCATCGGCTCGGGCCTGGGAAAAACCTGCGGACGCGGCCACAAGGGTCAGTATGCTCGTGCCGGCGGATATCACAAGGTGGGCTTCGAGGGCGGACAGATGCCGCTGCAGCGGCGTTTGCCCAAGTTCGGCTTTCGCTCGCGGACCGCCCGGTTCGCCGATGAAGTACGCCTCGGGGACCTCGCGCGCCTGCACGCCGACATCATCGATCTGGACGTTTTGAAGACGGCGGGGCTCGTCGACCGGCGCGCCCGCACGGTCAAGGTGATCGTGCAATACAATAAAAAAATAAGGGACGGCCTGAAAAATCGGGTGAACGTCAAGGGCCTATTGCTCACGCGCGGCGCGCGCGCCGCCATCCTGGCCGCGGGCGGCGCCATAGAGGATTGACGATGGTCGTGGCGCGCTCCAACCTGTCCTCGTCGCTGGCGGGGCTCGGCAACCTCACGGAGTTGCGGCAGCGGCTCTTGTTCCTGCTCGGGGCGCTCGTGGTGTTTCGGATCAGCACCTATATTCCGGTGCCCGGGATCAATCCAATCGCCTTGGCCCAGCTCTTCGACCAGCAGCGCGGCACCATCCTGGATATGTTCAACATGTTCTCGGGTGGGGCGCTGGAACGGTTTTCGGTCGTGGCGCTCGGGATCATGCCGTACATCTCGGCATCGATCATCATGCAGCTCTTGACCATGGTGTATCCGAAACTGGAGCAGTTGCGCAAGGAAGGCGAGTCCGGCCGCAGGAAGATCACCCAATACACCCGCTACGGCACCGTCGGGCTCGCCACCTTCCAGGCCCTGGGCGTGGCCATCGCACTCGAAGGACAGCAGGCTGCCGCGCAGGCGCTGGTGATCAACCCGGGCCTAGGGTTTCGCATCACAGCCGTCACGACGCTCGTGACCGGTACCCTGTTCCTCATGTGGCTGGGCGAGCAGATCACCGAGCGCGGGGTGGGGAACGGGATCTCGATGATCATCTTCGCTGGGATCGTTGCGGGGCTCCCCTCGGCGGTGGGCGGATCGCTGGAGCTGGCGCGCACGGGCGAGCTCCATGTCATGACCTTGATCGCGTTGTTCCTCCTGGTGATCGCCGTGACCGCGCTGGTGATCTTCGTGGAAAGGGGCCAGCGCCGGATCACCGTGAACTATGCCAAGCGCCAGGTCGGTCGCAAGATGTATGCGGGACAGACCAGTCACCTGCCGCTCAAGCTCAACATGTCCGGGGTGATCCCGCCGATCTTCGCCTCCAGCCTGATCCTGTTTCCGAGCACCATCGGCAGTTGGTTCGGCAGCGGTCAGGGGATCGGCTGGCTGTCGGACCTCGCCAGTGCGCTGTCGCCGGGCCAACCGCTGTATGTGATCTTGTACGCGGGGGGGATCGTATTCTTCTGTTTCTTCTACACCGCGATCGTGTTCAATCCCAAGGAGACCGCGGACAACCTGAAGAAATCCGGGGCCTTCGTCCCGGGGATCCGGCCGGGAGAACAGACGGCCAAATACATCGATGGCGTCATGACGCGGCTGACCTTTGCCGGGGCCATCTATATCACTTCGGTGTGTATGCTGCCGGAGTTTCTGATCTTGGAATTCAACGTGCCGTTCTATTTTGGTGGCACATCCTTGCTGATCATCGTGGTGGTGGTAATGGACTTCATGGCCCAGGTACAGGCCCATCTCATGTCCCACCAGTACGAGGGTCTGCTCAAGAAGGCCAACCTCAAAGGGTATGGCCGGCGGTAGCTACGTGTCGAAGGAGGCGTGCGATGAAGGTTCGGACATCGGTCAAGAAGATCTGCCGCCACTGCAAGATCGTGCGGAGAAAACGCGTCGTACGCGTGATCTGCCGCGAGGCGCGCCACAAGCAGCGCCAGGGCTGACCCAGGGTTTACATATATTAATTTTTAATCTGGAACGACGAATATGGCGCGCGTAGCGGGGGTCAACATCCCCATCCACAAACATACGGCGACCGCGCTGACCCACATCTACGGGATCGGTCGCAACCGGGCGCTCAAGATCTGCGGTGCGGCCGGGATAACGCCAAAGACCAAGGTCAAGGACCTCACCGAGGGGCAGCTCGATGCCCTGCGCAGCGAGGTCGGCAAGTACCCGGTGGAGGGCGATCTACGGCGCGAGGTGTCTATGAACATCAAGCGCTTGATGGACCTCGGTTGCTGCCGCGGGATCCGGCACCGGCGCGGCCTCCCGGTGCGCGGCCAGCGCACGCGCACCAACGCCCGGACGCGCAAGGGTCCGCGCCGCATGGTCCGTAAATAAATATCCCTCCTCAGGAAAATCTGTGGGTGAACTTTGGTTCCGGTAGAGCGCCAAGTGCATGATACAAAGCGACTTCCAGCCCATGATAGGTCCGAAAACCGTAAGCCTTTCTGGTAGTGAGTTTGGC
>JALZID010000296.1 GCA_030860485.1 Pseudomonadota bacterium
ATAATCTGTAAAGTTATTCAAGGGACACTACACTAGATGTTACTATAGCCGCTAACTGTTCAGACTGGCTCCTTGTCATTCCAGTTATATCCGCGAAATTCTTTTAGCGTGAACTCGTCTGGTTTAACGATTTCCTCTGTGACCATGACCACCTCACTCGTCGTCACCGTCATGGGGACAGACCGGCCGGGATTGGTCGAGGCCCTGTCCAAAGCGCTCGCCGCCCACCACGGCAACTGGTTGGAGAGCCGCATCGCGGGTCTCGGCGGCCGTTTCGCCGGGATCCTGGTGGCAGGGGTCCCGGAGGCCGAGGCGCGCGCCCTGAAAGAGGCCTTGGGGACCTTAGAATTTGAGGGGCTGCGGATCACCGTCGAGGACAGCGGTCTGGAGCCGGGATCGGGGAGTAGCGCACGGTCAAGCTGGAACTGATCGGCCAGGGATCGTCCGGGACGTCTCCCAGGCCATCGCCCGGCGGGGGGGCAACATCCAAGAATTGTCGACCGAATGCCTGAGCGCCTCCTGGTCGGGGGAAACGCTGTTCAAGGCCGTCGCCGAGCTTTCCGTAACGCGGAGCGCCGACTGCGGAGCTTCGCCGCCTGCTGGAAGCACTGGCCAATGAGCTCATGGTCGATGTCACCCTCGGACAATCTGCGGGGCGACTGAGGCGCGGGTTTCCGGACCCAAGACCGCCATGCATTTCGAGGTAGCCGATGAACGATACGCGAATGGCAGGGGGCCGCTTCGGGTCACAAGCCTGAACGCGAAGACCATCGCCCTGGTCGGTTCCGGAGGGCATGTGCCCGTCACGATCACCCCGACCGAAGGGGCTCGTCGTCCAGCACGGGGCGAGCCCTGCCCGAGGCCGTGGTGGCCTTACGCGATTCTAGGCGCCGCACCGCAAACGCATCGCGTATATGCGAGCCCGCACGCACCGCGACAAGGCCGGCCGGCCGGCGCTCGCCAAACGGAAAGGTTCTCATGGATGATCCGGCGGTGACCGGTGTGGGTGGTTCCATGCTGCGTCTCGCGATCAGCCCCTCGCCGGGGTCACCGTCTCCATCGGTCAGCGCTCGGTCCGCACCGATTCGCCATGGGCGGTTCGAGTTAACCGGCATCAAGCCGGGCCACCACGAGTTGATCGCCGACGGGCGAACCGCGGGGCCTCGCGGCCGCGAGTATTTGCAAGTCGTCATCGAGGTGGATGGCCACGCGCAGGGCACCACTGCCGGTCGAAGACCCCGAGGATCGCGGCGGCGACGTTGATATCCAACGCCTCGGCGAGCCCGACATAGGCAGTGGTGAGCCTCGGATTGACCTCGACCACGATCGGACCCGAGGGCGTGAGGATGAGGTCCACCCCGACATAGCCCGCGAGCCCCGGCATGATCCCGGCGATCGCCCGGGCCAGGGGTTCGAACGCGGGCCGCTCGCGGCGCAGGGCGTTGACCAGGACCCCTTCAAAGGACAGTCGGTCCACCTGTCGCCCGATCCGTTGTTCGTTGCACGACAAGAGCACCGCGTGACCGTCTCGGCACAGCACGGACAGGCTCGCGGGGGTCCCGGCGATGTAGGGTTGGACCACGTAGCCGCGGTTCGACGCCCCAGCGGCGAAGGCCCGCAACGCGCGCGCATCGTCGAAGTAGAAGGTCTCCGTGCAACCCGCCCCGTCGTCCGGCTTGACCACCCAACCCGAATCGCTTTCGGGGATCCCGTGTTGTAACGGGCGCGTCGGGATCGCGGGAACGCCGGCCCGCCGGAGGATCTCGGCGCACCGGTGCTTCCTGGCCGTTGCGCCAATGGCCTCGGGACTCGATCCGATGAGCTGCCGGCCCTGCTCCAACACGAGGCGGCTCAGCCTTTCGAGTACGCCCCCCGTCTCCGGCGCGATCGGCCACACCGCATCCGTGTCCTCGGTGCACCGGCCCCAGACGGCGAAGGGATCGTCCGAAGGCCCTATCGTAACGCAGCGAGCGGGCCCGGAGAGGGGCGACAGCCGGTGGTCTCGCGTGGTCGTGACCTTGATGCCCGGTATGGCGCTAAGCTCCCCTAACAGCGCGGCGAGCATCAGCTCGCCTTCATGCGCGAGCGCTCCCGGCAGCGGCTCGTCCGCTAGCCCACCACCGGTGATAAACTCGATTACGAACAGACGCTTGGCGCATGCCATCGTCTCCGCCGCAGGAGCTGAGAAACGCCGCAGCCGGTGCAATGTCGAACCTACTTGCGAGTGGACCGGCCGAGAGACCCGGCGGATCGGCGAGCACTGCGGTGGTGTGAGAGAAGGTAGCCTAGGTTGGGCCGGCGGCGCCCAGGAGGGGAATTACAATAGCCTCGGCCTCGTCGCGGGCGATCTGGCCGGGTTTGGTATAGGCGAGCCGGCCGTGGCGGTCCACGATCACGGTGAATGGGAGCGCCCCGATGCGGTTGCCGTAGTCTTCGGCCACCCGTTGGCCATCCCAGGCACCGACCAGGGTCGGGTAGTTGACCTTAAGCCGGTTGGCGTATTCATGCGCCGCCTTGGGATCGTCGATGGCGATCCCGACGATCTGGAGGCCACGTTCGCCATAGGTCGCCTGCAAGGCCATGAGATCGGGGATCTCCTCGCGGCAGGGCGGACACCAGGTTGCCCAGAAGTTGAGGACCAGAACTTTGCCTGCCCAAGCCCCGGGACCATAGGTCTTGCCGTCGAGCCCGGCCAGTGAGAACTCGGGCCGTACCGGCCCCGCGTCGCCCAGCGCATCACCCGCCCCCGGGGCATCACCTGCCCCCGGCTCGCCTGCAGGACTCGGGGCGTTTGCGAAGCCCCAGTCATAAGCGACCCGCCCCAGGACCGCCGCGAGGACCAATACCAAAGCGACGGCGGCGAAGCGCGGCGCATCCGTCACGGGCTCAGGATCCCATCGAGGTGCTCACGGAATGGCCGAGGACCGATGAACCCGACGACGCGCTCCGGGCGCCGTTCGACCCCATCCGATCCATAGAATATCAAGGCCGGCGGCCCGAACACCCCGAGGCCTTTCAAGAGCCGTTGATCGATGTCGTCGTTGGCGGTGACATCGGCCCTGAGGCGCACGAGCCGTGACAGGCGGTGTTGGACGCCGTTATCCGTGAACGTGTCACGTTCCAGCTCCTTGCACTCGACACACCAGTCCGCATAGACGTCCAGGATGACTGGCCGGCCCTGCGAACGGGCCCGATCGAGCGCCTCCTCGAGACCAACCTGCCCCCTGATGGCATTGAACGCCAAACTTGGTGAACGGTCGGCTGTCAGCTGCGCAAGTGGAGTCAAGGCATCGGTGGCCCCGCCCGCGGCGCCGACCACCAGCACCGATCCGTACCCGAGGAGCCCGAGCCCGAGACCCCGCGACAGGGGCGCGGTGCGCGGATGGGCGGTATCGAAGCGATCGAGGGCCCCGAGGTAGATGGCCGAGCCCGAGATCAAGAGCCCCCACAGGAGCACCGTGACTGGGGCCGGCAGCAGGCGCTCCAAGAGCCAGATCGCGACGCCCAGCATGAGCACGCCGAAGACCGCCTTGACCTTCTCCATCCAGGCCCCGGCCCTGGGCAGGAGCCTGCCGGCCGAGACGCCGACGGCCAAAAGCGGTATGCCCATACCGAGGCCGAGGGCGAACAGTGCCATCCCGCCCAGGAGCGCGTCCCCCGAGCGCCCGATGTAGATGAGCGCTCCCGCCAGCGGTGGGGCCACGCACGGCCCGACGATGAGTGCCGAAAAGAGCCCCATCGCCGCCACCCCGCCCCAGGTCCCGCCGCGCTGCCGGCCGGAGAGCTGCGCGATCCGGCCCTGCCAGGCGGCCGGGATCTGGAGGTTCAAGACACCGAACATGGAAAGGCCCAACACGACGAAGACCCCCGCGAAGCTCGAGAGCACCCAGGGATTCTGGAAGGTCGCCTGGAGATTGTGGCCGAAGAGCCCGGCGATCACGCCCATACCGGCATAGGTCGCGGCCAGCATCAGGACGAACACCAGCGACAGCGAAAAGGCCCGCCCGGTGGTGATTCCCTCCCCCTGGCCGACCACGATCCCCGAGAGGATGGGGATCATGGGATATACGCAAGGCGTGAACGAGAGCAGCAGCCCGAAGCCGACGAAGCACAGCAGCGTCCACATCGTCTCCCCGCCCGCGAGTCGCTGGGCCAGGGAGTCCTCCGGCGACAGTGCCGTAGCGGTCCCCTGAGCCAGCGATGAACCCCATTTATTTATGTTTTCTAGGGGCGGGAGCGTGACCGCGACCGTCTTGGTGATGGGCGGATAACAGATCCCGTCCTCGGCACAGCCCTGGTAAGCGACACGGAGATCGAAAGACCGCCCTTCCCCAGGCCGCCCTTCCCCCGGGCCCAGCATCAGCGGTATCCGGACGGCGGTGTCGCCCGTGTACACCTCGACCCGCCCGAACTCCGGGTCCTCCTTGAACTTGCCCGCCGGAAGCTCGATCTTGGCCAGGGCCACACGCGCATCCTGAGACGCAAAGCCGAGCTTGTCTTTATAAAGGTAATAACCGTCCTCGATAGCGAACCGTGCCAGGAGGGTGTGCGGGTCCTGCGCCTCCGCGGAAAGCGTGAAGGCCTGGTCCGGGTGCAGAAATTCACGCGGTTTGGCCGCGGACCGGGACGGATCCCCGAAACCGGCGAACCAGCCCGACCCCGCGGGCTCACCCGCGAATGCGGAAAGCGCCGTCAAGAGCCCCAGCATCACGAGCAGCCATCGTCTCATTGCGCGTCACTCACCATGTGTTCAAGCCAGGATATGTAAGCCGCGGATCCCCGTTCGATAGGGACCGCGATCACCTCAGGGAGTTCATAGGGGTGGCCAGCACAGATGAACGCCTCGACCGCCTCGTACCGACCACATGTGGTCTTGATCAAGAGCAGCGTCTCACGGCTCCGCTCGATCGTCCCCTGCCAGCGATACACCGATCCGACCTCGGGCAGGACGTTGACACAGGCCGCAAGCCGCCCTTCCACCAGCCCACGCGACAGCCGATCGGCGCTTTCTGCATCGGGGCAAGTGGCCATGATCACGAGCGGGGCGGCCATGCGAACATCGGGCTCGGCCCCCGGACCGTCGCCGGTCTGCTCTGGATTTCCCTTGTCGTTCAATGTCATTTCGCCACCACCCCATGCCCAAGGCTTGACAGGGGGTTTCCTCGCCCTATAATTAGCACTCGCTGAGGGCGAGTGCTAACAATTTCGCTCTTGGATCCTATTGTACAAGAACCATCGGAGGTTGACCGTATGAATATCCGTCCCTTACACGATCGGGTCATCGTCAAGAGGCTCGAAGAAGAGCGTACCAGTTCCGGGGGCATCGTGATCCCCGAGACGGCCGCGGAAAAGCCTATGAAAGGTCAGGTGGTCGCCGCCGGCCCCGGCAAGCT
The DNA here is from genome assembly GCA_030860485.1 of Pseudomonadota bacterium. Classification (NCBI taxonomy): domain Bacteria; kingdom Pseudomonadati; phylum Pseudomonadota; species Pseudomonadota bacterium. The sequence continues at coordinate 5,394 of JALZID010000296.1, forward strand.
GAGCGACGAAGGCAGGCTCCGGCCGCTGGATGTCAAGGCCGGGGATAAGGTGTTGTTCGGCAAGTACTCCGGCACCGAGGTCAAGGTCGATGGCCAGGACCTCGTGGTCATGCGCGAAGACGACATCATGGGCATCATCGAAGGCTGATCGGCGGCCCGATCTCTGAGCCCGATCCCTTAGAACACTACGAGAGGTATTGAACATGGCTGCAAAAGAACTCAGGTTTAGCGAAGACGCCCGCAAGCGTATGCTGTCCGGCGTCAACGTGCTCTCCAACGCGGTGAAGATCACACTCGGTCCCAAGGGCCGCAATGTGGTCCTGGAAAAGAGCTTCGGATCGCCCACGGTCACCAAGGACGGGGTCTCGGTCGCCAAGGAGATCGAGCTCAAGGATAGGTTCGAGAACATGGGGGCCCAGATGGTCAAGGAGGTCGCCTCTCACACCTCCGACGAGGCCGGTGACGGCACCACCACGGCCACGGTGCTGGCCCAGTCGATGCTGACCGAGGGCATCAAGTCCGTGGCCGCCGGTCTCAATCCGATGGATCTCAAGCGCGGCATCGACAAGTGCGTGAGCGCCGCGGTCGAGGAGTTGAAGAAGCTCTCCAAGCCCTGTAACGACGAGAAGGCCATCGCCCAGGTCGGTACCATCTCGGCCAACGCCGATACCGCCGTCGGCGAGATCATCGCCGAGGCCATGAGCAAGGTCGGCAAGGAGGGCGTGATCACGGTGGAAGAGGGCTCGGGGCTCGAGAACACCATGGAAGTGGTCGAGGGCATGCAGTTCGACCGCGGCTACCTCTCGCCCTACTTCATCAACAACCAGCAGAGCATGAGCGTCGAGCTGGAGAACCCCTACATCCTCATCCACGACAAGAAGATCTCGAACATCCGCGAGCTGTTGCCGATCCTCGAGGCGGTGGCCAAGTCCGGGCGCGCGCTGCTCGTCATCGCCGAGGACATCGAGGGCGAGGCGCTGGCGACCTTGGTGGTCAACAACATCCGCGGCATCGTCAAGGTCTGTGGTGTCAAGGCCCCCGGTTTCGGTGATCGCCGCAAGGCCATGCTCGAGGACCTCGCCATCCTGACCGCGGGAACGGTCATCGCCGAGGAGGTCGGTCTGAGCCTGGAGAAGGCCAGTCTGGGCGATCTCGGGACGGCGAAGCGCGTGACGGTGACCAAGGAGGAGACCACCATCATCGGCGGCGCAGGCGATCCCAAGGCCATCGAGGGGCGCGTCAAGCAGATCCGCGCCCAGGTCGAGGAATCCACCTCGGATTATGACAAGGAGAAGCTCCAGGAGCGCGTCGCGAAGCTCGCCGGCGGAGTGGCCGTCGTCAAGGTCGGCGCCGCGACCGAGACCGAGATGAAGGAGAAAAAGGCTAGAGTCGAGGATGCCTTGCACGCGACCCGCGCGGCCGTCGAGGAGGGGGTGGTGGCGGGCGGCGGCGTGGCCTTGATCCGGGCACTGGCGAGCCTCGACAAGCTCAAGGGCGACAACCACGACCAAGACATGGGCATCCAGATCGCCAAGCGCGCCATGGAAGAGCCGTTGCGCCAGATCGTCGCCAATGCCGGGGCCGAGCCCTCGGTGGTCGTCAACAAGGTCCGGGAAGGTGCGGGCAACTTCGGCTACAACGCCGCCAGCGGCGAATTCGGCGATCTGGTCCAGATGGGCATCCTGGACCCGACCAAGGTGACCCGCACGGCGCTCCAGAACGCCGCGTCGATCGCCGGGCTCATGATCACGACCGAAGCGATGGTGGCCGAGCTCCCTAAGGAAGAGGACAAGATGATGCCGGGCCGCCACGGCCACGGCGGCGGCATGGGCGACATGGATATGATGTAAGGGATAGAGGACTGACGCGCCGAGTTTCTATTTAATTAACATGGGCGCCGCCCGATCGAGAACCCCGCCACAGTGCGGGGTTCTTTTTCTTAAGAATGAGTCATTCAGGTTCGCGCCAGGGCCATGATGGGCGCGCGGCCCCCTTTACTAAGAATAGGCCCACTCAGAATAGGCCCAGCTTCTTTTCGAGATAATGGATGTCCATACCGCCGGCCCGAAAGCCCGCGTCGTGCATCATGTCGCGGTGCAAAGGGAGGTTGGTCCTGATCCCGTCGATCACGACCTCGGTCAGGGCGTTGAGCATGCGCATGAGTGCCGCGTGGCGGTCCTCCCCATGGGCGATGAGCTTACCGATCAGGGAGTCGTAGTAGGGGGGGACCTTGTAACCCTGGTAGATGTGGGTGTCGAGCCGGATCCCGGGCCCGCCCGGGGGGTGGAACAGGCTGATGGTGCCGGGCGAGGGGGCGAAGGTCGCCGGGTCCTCGGCGTTGATCCGGCATTCGACGGCATGGCCGCGCAACACGATGTCCTCCTGGCGGTAGGAGAGGGGTTCGCCGCTCGCGACCCGGATCTGCTCCTTGATGATGTCCACGCCGGTAACCATCTCCGTCACCGGGTGCTCGACCTGCACACGGGTATTCATCTCGATGAAGTAGAACTGCCCGTCCTCATAAAGGAACTCGAAGGTCCCGGCCCCGCGGTAGTCGATCCCCAGACAGGCCTCTACGCAACGGGCACCCACGGCGGCACGCTCTGCCGACGACACGCCGGGCGCCGGGGCCTCCTCGATGATCTTCTGGTGACGACGCTGAATGGAACAGTCGCGATCGCCCAGGTGGATGGCGTTGCCGCAGATATCGGCGAGTACCTGGATCTCAATGTGCCGCGGCGCTTCCAGGAATCTCTCCAGATACACAGCGCCCGTGCCGAAGGCCGCCTGGGCCTCGCCCTGGGTCAGCCCGATGGCGTTCAGGAGCGCGGCCTCGGAGTGCACCACGCGCATGCCGCGCCCCCCACCCCCGCCCGTGGCCTTGATCATGATCGGATAACCGATGTCGCGAGCGATGCGCAGGTTCTCGTCGGGGTCGTCCCCCAGCGTGCCCTCCGATCCGGGCACGCACGGTACACCGGCCCGTTTCATGGCACGGATCGCCGAGACCTTGTCGCCCATGAGCCGGATGGTGTCCGGCCTGGGCCCGATGAAGACGAAGCCGCTTTCCTCCACACGCTCGGCGAAGTCGGCGTTCTCGGCCAGGAAGCCATAGCCCGGGTGGATGGCGACGGCATCGGTGACCTCGGCGGCGCTGATCACCGCGGCACCGTTCAGGTAACTCTCCGAGGCCGGCGCCGGCCCGATGCACACCGATTCATCGGCGAGCCGCACCGGCTTGAGATCGCGGTCGGCGGTCGAGTGCACGGCGACGGTCTTGATCCCCATCTCCCGGCACGCCCTGAGGATGCGGAGGGCGATCTCCCCGCGGTTGGCGATCACGATCTTTTCGAGCATGGGAGGATCGAGTATTCAGTGCGCTGTCGCCACGGGGCGTGCACAGACCGGCACGGTCCCCAAAAAATATATGTAACTACCCGCGCTTGACAACGAACAGCGGCTGGTCGTACTCCACGGGCTGGCCGTTCTCGACCAGGACGGCGGCGATGGCACCATCGGTATCGGCCTCGATTTGGTTCATGACTTTCATGGCCTCGATGATACACAGGACATCCCCGCGCTTGACTCTTTGCCCGACCTCGACGAACGGGGGGCTGGTAGGGGAAGGCCCGAGGTAGAAGGTCCCGACCATGGGCGCGGTGATGGAATGGCCTTCGAAGTCCGACTTCGCCTTGACCTCCGGTTGCGCCGTCAGGCTCGCCCGCGCCACCATGTCGGACGCCGCGGACTCGGGGACGCGAAAAACCGTATGGGCCGGGGCCGGCGGCCCATGGCGGCTGATGCGGACCCACTCCTCGCGCTCATGGATCTCGATCTCGGCGATCCCGGATCCCGTCACGAGATCGATCAGTTTTTTTATTTTTCGTATGTCCATCCGGTTTCCGTGGAAAATCAGGGCGCGGCCACGCGCGCCAGCGCCGCCTGCAGTGCCAGCTCGTAACCGTGGGGACCGAGCCCCGTGATCACCCCGAGCGCGATCCCGGAGAGATAGGAATGGTGCCGAAACGCCTCCCGCGCGTAGACGTTCGATAGATGCACCTCGATGAACGGGATCTGGACCGCCAGGAAGGCGTCACGCAGGGCGATGCTGGTGTGGGCGTAGGCCCCGGGGTTGATGAGGATGAAGGCGACGCCCTGGGGTTTAGCGACATGGATGCGGTCGATGAGCTCGTGCTCGGCGTTGCTCTGGAAGGCCGCCAGGCTGTGCCCGGAGGCCGCCGCCATGTCCCGAAGCCGTTGCTCGATCTCCCCGAGCGTGGTGGTACCGTAACGCTCCGGCTCGCGCGTTCCGAGCAGGTTGAGATTCGGGCCGTTGAGGAGCAGGAGGGCGGCCATGGGCTCTCATTCCGATCATTGTGGATCTTGGTGGCACACTAGCATGAAATCACAGCGGATACGAGCACGATCGACCCTCGAACCCGAGCCGCATCGAAATGGGACGGGCTGCCTGCCGGTTCGATCGATCTAATGTCGCGAGACCGTCCAGGTGCCGGTCTCTGCGGTCGCCGAGGGGACGGCGGAGGCGAAGCCCGCACGACCTCGAGGCGGGTTTCCTGGCTAGCCCGGATTTTCACCATAGCCCTGGGCCAGGAGCTGCGACGGATCGGGGGGCCGCATCCGCGGCTTCGGGCCGCCAAAAAAATGCCCCGGCCGGGGCCGGGGCATCACGGATCCAACGACCCTCGCGCCGTGCGGCGTCTAGAGGCTCGCGCCTTAGGCGTGCGCGGCGAAGGGATGCGCGGTCTTCTTCTTGGCGACCACGTCCATCGGCTTCGGCTCGCGCTTGATCGCGCGTTTGATGGACTCCTTGACGGCCTGGTAGTTGAAGTCCTGGATCTTGTTGTCGTCCTCGGCATCCCAGTGGATGAAGACGCCGACGCAGATGAAGATGTCGTCGGCCTCGCTCGCCGGGATGGTGCCATCCTCGACGCAGTCGGTCACGGCCACCGCGACCGCGCGCTGCGCCGGCCCGAACATCTGAACGGCCTGCTTGGCGCCCTTGATGGTCACCTTGTTGAACAGGATCGTGTTCGGCTTGCACGCCAGGTTCGGCGACACCAACGCGAGCAGGATGCTGCACCCGTCCTTTTGGTTGGTGAGCGCGTTGCAGAATGCGGCCTCTGCGGCGCTGCCCCGCGGGCCCATGATGAGGTCGATGTGGGCGATCTCATTGCCATCACCGACCAACGACTCCCCTACCAATACTCGATCAACGACTGCCATGGTTTTAACTCCTGTGGTTGCTGCGGATGGTTGTTGTTCGACAAGTGTTCTGAAGATAGACATCGCTTGCCACCTTAGTAATCGTACGGGACGCGCCCTGTTGCAGGTCTCACGAGCCACGACCGCGCCTTCCGGCGTATCACGGTGATCCCCCAGGCGATCCCCGGGGCTGATCCCCAAAAGGTGATCCAGGTGGAACGCCAAGAGGCTGGCCACCGTGAGGTCGGCACTCGTACCGGGATTGAGCCCCCCCCGCTTGAGCTTGTTATCGAAATCCTGCAATAAAGCTATTGCATTAGCGGGATTCTCGCACGCCTTGAAGCCGGTTTCCACCCTCTCGGCCTCGCGGCGCACCGCCAGGGCCGCATCCGGCCCGTGCTTGCGCAAGAGGTGGGTGTCCGGGATGCGCGCCAGGAAGGCCAGGTAGCAGGCCACCGTGGCCCATTCGAGCCGGTCTTCGCGTGCCGCCCAGCGGCTCGCACAGGCGTGGAGGCAGGGCAGGCCCAGGGACCGGACATCCGCATAGTCGTGGGCGTACTGGTAGGCGATCCGATCTCGGGACGCGGCCTCGGCCATGGCATCGAGGAGCCGGACCTCGGGAGCCTCATGCACGTCATGGCGCCCGCTCTGGCCGAGACCGGCCGGCGCGGCGAGCACGATGGCTCGGAACACATCGCGGGTATCCTGCACGTCGAGCGTGTGCAGCACGGCCCGAAGGTGTGGACGCCAGTCGCGGGACACACCGGCCTCGAGCGCGGCCTGCGCCAGGGGTGCGCATAGGAGCACGATCCCGAGGTTGGTGTTGCAACCCACGGCTCTGCGGGTCGCCTCGACGCTCATCAACACCCGCCGGCCTAGCGAGAGACCGGGCGCCGACAGGATGGGCGCGACGGCCTCGGCGCTCGTGAGGAAATCCGAGGCCGTCATGCCGCGGCCCGGCGAGCGCAGGCTCACGTTGCCGGGCTTGAATGCCGAAACGTCCAGCCGGCAACTCGCGAGCACCGCCTCGCGGACCAGCGTTGTGACCGGGGCGCCTCCCGTCAGGGGACGGCCTCGAGAGGGGTGGCACCGGCGATGCGCGAGAGCAGGTGATCGACGAGGCGCTCGGTGATACTCAAGCTAGAGACCCCTTGAAGCCCATACCAGGCCGGTACGCTGTTGACTTCGGTCACCAGCAACCGCCCTTCGCCGTCCTGCAAGAGATCCACGCCGGCGTAGTCGATGTCCACGGCGCGCGCCGCGTGCTCCGCGAGCTCGCACAACGGCCGTTCGAGGTCCACCGCATGACAACGCCCACCGCGTGCCCGGTTCGTGATCCAGTGCGGGCTGCGGCGCTGCATCACGGCGATCGCCTGGTTGGCGACTACCAGGACCCGAAAGTCGCGCCACGCGTCATCATGGCGGCTCTCGACGTAGCGCTGGAGATAATAGACGCCCCCGGATTCCGCGACGTCGGGGACGGACGCGGGCGAATCGATGAGCGTGACGCCGATCCCCTGGGAACCGAACAGCGGCTTCACGACGAGCCGCCGGCCCAGGGACAGCTCGCGAGCGACCAAGGACTCGGCCTCGGTACGCGACTCACACACCCACGTCTCGGGCGTCGGGATGCCCGACCGCTTCAGGAGCACGCTGGTCATGGCCTTGTCGACCGTGCGCTCGATGGCGCGTGCGTCGTTGTAGACCACGACCCCGAGTATCTTGAGGATGTGCAGCACATCGAGCCTCAGGGTCACCTGCTCGAGGCTCCCGCCCGGCACCCCGCGCACGAATACCCCGGCCGGCAGCGCCGCCTCGAAACCCGGGATCACGACCGAGTGCGGGGCGCCGAGGTCGATCTGACATTCTATTAGCGAGACGTAGCGGCCCGCGTAGCCGCGCGCCGCGAGCGCCCGCTTGAGCTCAGCCCCGTGCCAGCCCGGCTCGTCGGTGACGATGGCAATGCAGGGCGCGAGGTGAGAGGGATCCGGTACGACGGCTCTGTTCACTTGGTTCTGGTTTTGGAATTTATGCTGGCCACGGCCATGAATCGCCGCGTTTTGATCCCCTCTCCCTCCGGGAGAGGGCTAGGGTGAGGGGGTGTTTCGTGATTGTGCGCGGTATATCCGCTTTTTTGGGGTCGAGGAGGTGTTCCCTTGCGGCAGGCAATGTTCCACGCGCGATGGCATCGCAGCATAGCAGGACAACGGTAGGGTGCAAATCCATTGCCGCTCACGGGCTTCGAGCGGGACGACATAGTAGGCTACCGGGGTACGTACCCGGGGTACGTCTCCTCCTACTACGCGTCTCTTGAACGCAGCGCCCAGCGGCGCATCAGCTCGACGCTGTAGCGATAATGGCCGTTGTTCGTCGTGAGCACATCGTGGCGCTGGAGCGCATCCAGCGCCGCGTCGAACGCGACTGGGTCGAGGCCGCAGAACTCCCTTAAATCCAGTGCGTTACGCACCTCCGGTCGTGACAGCTCCCCAGGGGGGCGCTCGGGTGACCGCCAGTAGGCGATCTGCTCCAGCGACCCGCAATCGAGCGCCATCGCAAAGGCCTTGGCGTACAACTCCTCGCCGTGGGGAAGGTCGCGGATGCGCTACGAAGGCGGCGGCCGCTTCTTGTGCGGCGCCCTCGTGCAGATGCCAGAACGCGGCGCAGGCGGCACGCGCTGGCGTGTCGTGGCGCGGCTCGAACACGATTCGTGGGCGCCAGCGGCGCGCGAATAAGAAGTCCTCCCAAAACGTATGGAGCAGGCCGGCATGCAGGCTGGCGGACTGGTAATAGATGGCCCTCCAGTCGAATGGGTCCATACTGCACCAGAAGGCGACGCGTCCGCATCCTGCGGACTATTCGACCTCGATGCGATAACTCACCATCATAGCTCAAGCTGTTCAAGACGAGCTCTCCACCGGTTCTTGAACTCTTTCATCCACTCTCGATTCTTAGCCGACTCGGGCACATCAACGACGACCCGCACCATATCGTCTCTATAAAGAACGCCGCCGTACCGCCAGTGACCCTCGACTTTCTGGGTCTCGTAACTGGCCGCACCAAAACGGTCTACGATCTCCAACACCGCCTCAGCGAGCCATTCCGGCGGCACGTCCCGGCCGTCATTGAACCGGACGGGAAGCAGCAGCTCGAATCGCCGCCATCTGCTGCTCATAGGTAGCCTTTCCCTTGACGACAAACGGAATGTTCTGGTCGGCGAGCGCTTCCAGGGCTGCTTCGGGGACCAGATGTTCTCCTGAGCCGAGCACCCGCCCCGAGAAGCGCCCGAGCAGAAACGCAAGTGCACGCTTCTCGGCCTCGCGGTCGGGGAACGTGATAGTCACCATATACCGCCTCTATCGACAAGGGAATTGTATGAGTGATTTCCTACCATCTCCGCAGTAGCCGATAAAAGGTGCCCGTCTCGCCAACGATGCGGGTCCGTTCGATCACCGAATGCTACCGGGGTTGTCATCGTGCACCAGCACGGTAGGCTGAGTCAATCTACGAACTCCGCCACATGCGCGGAGCAGGGCCGGATAGTACCTCCGCTCATGGGTAAGGCCTCCAACGACCGTTCCTTTCGAAACTGGCTTACTCCAAGAATGCTGAAACCCAGAACCCTTCCCTGCTCGTCCACGCGTTCCATGACGGCATCGTTCGCGGTCTCACGCATGTAGCCCGGGGCATCGCCGAACTGCACTTCCAAGAAGTCGCCTTCCGGATCGAACCACACTTTCACTCTGTCGGCCATGAGATTCTCCTACATTCGACTTGTCCGTCGGACCCCACCCCGACCCTTGCCGCCGTATCGCCGCGGCTCGGCTATGCGTCTGCCCGACCGACCGTGATGCTAAAACACCCCGCCGACATCGACTTGGGACCCCGATAGTGCAACCAAGCAGAGCACGCCTGGCCGCGCCAGCGAATGGGATTCAAGATAACCGGTGTCGGACGGTGAGGTAAACACGTGGAGGCGCTTGTTTTCCAGATCGATCAGCCACGCTTCCGGGATGGCGTGGCGGGCGTAGAGCGGCACCTTGATGTCGCGGTCGTAGGCGAGCGTGGTGTCCGCGACCTCGATGATGAGCAGGACATCCTCCGGGAGGGGATGGCCGCTGCGATAGAAGTTCGCTCGTGGCTTGAGCAGCATGATGTCGGGCTGCGGCTCGCTACTCGCCGTAAGCGATAGCGGATTCTGCACAAACACCAGTGCCGAATCTCCCACGGCACGTTCCAGTCTCTTGGCCAAGAACCCGACCGTTCCGGCGTGGTTGCTTCCGATCGGCGCCATGTCGATGACCTCTCCATCGATCAGCTCCACCCGTTCGTCGGCACGGAAGATCCCCGCCTCGCCCATGCGGTGGAAGTCGTCCACGGTGAGCCGATGCCGGCGCACCTCGGTCTGCAGCACTGCGGACATCGTGTGTGTATGCCTCAGGGCAGGCGCAGGAACTGACGGCAGCCTCTTAGCTCACCGTGTGGCCGAAGGACTGCTCCAGGACCGCCGGGTTGAGGCTCCCCGCCTTGTGGCTCATCCCGCTCTGGAGCGAGGTGATGCACACGCGCGCGGGGCTGAACAGCATGGGGTCGATGTCGTAGAAATTATGGCCCGAGTCCTCGAAAACCTCGGCGAAGGGTTTGCCGTAGTCTCGCGAGGCGCTGCTCGGTAAGCGTTGCGCGAGATCGGCGGCGTCGGTATCGCCGCAATCCACGAACAGGTGCGTGTCCCCGCCGTAGAGTATCGCGTCGTTGGCGCGGCCCATGGCGGTCATGAAGTCGGGCGAGGGCGGGGACAACGGGGCCGTTGCCATACCGTCCACGATCGCCGTCAAGGGAAAACCGAGGGCGTGGACCTTGTGAAGCGTGACCTCGAGCGAGCGCGCCACGACCTGCACCGCGCCGCACAGGCTCGTGATCGGGGTCAGGATCAGCGTCAGGTTCTCGGGCTCTATCCCGCAATTCTGCGCGATCCGGTCCGCGATCTCGACGGGCGGGAGGGCGCTCACCTCGAGCACCAGCACGCCGGTGGTCGAGGCGTCCCGATACCCGAGCTCATCGAACAGTGGCTCGTGGCTGCCCAACGCGCGCGCCGGCCCGGACCCCAGCGCCCGGAACGCGCCCTTGCCCTGGCCGTGCTCCAGGCTCCAGCCGGCGTACTGGCTCCCGAGGCAGGCGAGGACCGGGTTGCTGGTGAAGATATCGACGTACAGGATCCAGTTGGCGAAGGCGGTGCCCGCCCGGATCCCCACATGGCCGAGCCCGCCCAGGCAGATCTCCGCGATGCGCCGGCCGGCCTCTAAGCCGCCGGGAACCTTGATCCCGGCATCGATGACTTGCGTCCCGTTGGCGAGGCGCTCGACTGCGATCCGCAGGGACGGCGCCTCTGCAACCAGGGCATCCACCAGGGGACGGGTGCGTGCGTTGACGCTCACCGGAACCGACTTGTTCGTCATGACAGCGATCTTCGTGTCTTGTTGAACCCCTGGATCGACCGGTCACCAGCGCCCTATTTTTGTCCCCTCACCCTAGCCCTCTCCCGGAGGGAGAGGGGATCTGAGGCGGCGATTTATGGCCGTGGCCAGTATAGTCTATGCCGCTTGCGGCCACCCGAGCACCGCGCAGAGTTTGGCTCGCCGGTCCGACAAGAGGCGATCCACGGCCTTTCGCTCTGCCGCGCGCGCATGCAGTGTGCAGATCGGCTCGCCGGACTGGAGGAGGGTCCCGGCCGCGGGACGATCTCGTGCCCAGTCGGGCCATTGGAGATCGTCCGGGATCGCGAACGTCTCGGATGCCCAGAGCACCTCTTGCGCCGCGATCCCTGCGCCGAGTACCCGAACCGTGCGAGGCAACCGGCCCTCGCAGGCAGCGAGGTGCATCTGAAACAGGCCCGGCCCCTCCACACCCAAGTCCTCGTAAAGCTCGAAGGTCCCGGTCGGGCGCGGATTGACTTCCAGCACCGAGTACCGCCCGTCCCGGTCGAGCATGAAATCCAGCCCGCAGAGCCCGACGAGCCCGAGGGCCGGGACCAGTGCTTGGAGCGCGTCTCCGATTGCGGGGGCGTTGAGCGGGTCCGAAACGGTCACGGCGCCCGTGTAGCGGAAACGCGCGGCGCCCGTCCCGCCCTGGACCCGGATCTCGTTGTATCCGACGATCGCGGCGTGCCGGCCGTCCGCTAGGAACACGACCGAATGTGGCCGGCCGGACACCTGGCGTTGTAGATAATGACCGGCCGGGCAGCATGCCTCGGCCGGCCGGACATGTGCGCCGCCCGCCCCGCCGATACGCTTGCAAAGCCAGCCCGCGCCTTCGCCTGGCGGTCCTGGCGGCGCCTCCGTCACCGTTTCCGGGTGCGGGACCCCGAGGCGGGTGAGGAGCGCGAAGAAGCCAATAGGGTCCTTGGCGCGCCGCACGACCTCGGGCGGGTTGCCGAGGAGCCGGCCGACGCGCGCCATCGCTTCGAGCAGATCGATGCGCTCCTCGAAGCCGCTCCCCGCTACGATGCCGTCGATCCCCTCTCGGGCTTCGATTCGATGCAGGCGGTCGAGCAAGCGGTCCGCGCGAAACCCGCTGACGATCGAACCGATCCGGGACACCAATCGGGCCAGGACAGAGGTGTCCCGGTCGGCATAGAGGTCGAGGACATGCACCGGGATCCCCGCCCGTCCCGCCGAACGCGCCAAGGCCCGTCCGCTCTGGGCCACGACGACGATCGGTCGGCCGGTAGAGGGCCTCTCAGCCGGCGGCATACTCCCGTGCCACGGCGAATGCCTGGGTGTGATCGAGGTACACGGGTTTCGGGGCCTCGATCATCATCTGGAACAGCCGGTAGTGGACCTTGTACTTGACGTTCCCGATGGCAAGCGCCCCGATCCCTGCCGCTCGGGCGGGGGTCGATGGTAGCTCCTTGCCCATGTCCTGCACGCCCACGCCCTCGATCCCGGCGGGCGGCACGGCGTTGACGTCGGCCGCGACCAGGAGCCGCGGCGCCTCGGCGAGTTGGGCACTAGAGAGCACCTGGGTACCGGCCTTGGCCGCGCCGACCACCACATCGGCGTGCGCGAGGAAGGCGCGTATGGCGGCATCGCCGCTGCTGTCGGCGCCCCGCATCTCGACCCCGTAACGCATGTGGTAGGGCGCCCCCGCCTTCAGGGCGGCCTCGGCACCACGGGTGCTCGCCAGGTACATATGGGCCCCGGCCCGCGCCCCGATCACCCCGGCGCACAGCCCCACCGGGCCGGTGCCACCTAAGAGGTAGATGTTGCGTCCGGCGAGGCCGCCCGCGCCCTTCCTGCGGAGCCATACCTCGACGCAGGCCATGAGCGCCGCCGCGGTCGTGATGGCGCCGCTGGGATCGGCGAACACGGAGACCTCGAAGGGCGGCACCATCGCCTTGCGCGCCTCCTCCAGCATGTCGAGGGCGAGCCCGAAATCGCGGCCGCCGATGAAGATCCCGGTCCGCTTCACCCCGGTCGGCCCGCGCGAGAAGATAGTGTCCTGGGTCAGTCCGTGGATGTCATCGAGCGTCACGTCCGCATAGGGGATGACCCCGTCGAAATCGGCCTCGTAGGCCATGTTGACGTCGAAGGGGCTCACGTTCTTGGTGGAATTGAACATGTGCAAGAGGTAAGGGTCTTTCATGGTCTCCGTCCGCAATGGCCGCCAGGGCCTGTTTTAAGCGTGTGCTCCGTCGATGCCCTCAAGCCGCCTTGCGCTTCACCATCACCTCGGCGCCCCGGTTCTGGGCCGTGCACACGAGGAAGGTGAGTGAGTCCGCCCATCTCGGGCGCGCCGCGCGCACCAGGCGCTCGGCCTCTGCCGGGTCCTCACAGAGCGCGAAGCCCGTGGGACCCCAGGAGCTTTGCCCGACGCCCCTGAGCCCCTGAGCGCGCAACCGGGCGAGGGCCTCGGCGACCGCCGGGCTCGTATACCGCCCCCCTTGCAGGCTCGCGAAGTGATCCCCGACCGTGTCCTGGATGGCGGCGATCCCGGTGCTGAAGGGCACGAAGTCGCGCTCGGCGAGCGCCGGCAGGACCTGCATCACCAGGAGCCGGCACAACCGCCCCGCGGTCTCTTGTGTCATGGGCGCGAGGCGCTTGAAGGCCAAGACCTCGGCTGCGCCGTTCAAGCCCTGGCGCGCGCGATCCAGGATCACGATCACGCGCCAGTCCTGCGGGAACGGCATCTGGGCGATCACCGGCGGGATCGCGGTGCGCTCGCCATGCCCCCCGTCGACCACGAATCCCCCCGATTCGAAGGCCCCGATCCCGATCCCCGAGCGCAACCCGCGGCGCGTCGCCTGGGCCAATGCCGGAAGATGACAGTCGCGCTCGAAGAGGCGCATGAGCGCCGCGCCCAAGGCCAGCGAGATCTGTGTGCCCGAGCCGAGGCCGGCGTGCTCGGGGATAGCCTCGTGGACGTGGATCCGCACCCCTTGCCCGCTCCCGAGGACCTCCAAGAGCGTCGCCGCAGAACGTGCGGCGCGCTCCGACGAGGGTCCTTCGGCGGAAACCCCTTTGGCACGCTGCACTGAAAGCCGCGTCCGCACCTCCGAGAGGGCGAGGCCTAGCCCGCCGAAGCGCCGACCGAGGTCACCGCTCATGTCGAGGAAGCCCATGTGCAGGCGCGCCGGGGCGGCAATCGTGATCGTCGCCTCGTGCTCTGGGCGCGTGAAGTTGGGGTCCAGTGCCACCACCTGCGGATCGGTTGACGCTTATCGTTCTAGGGACGCGATGGCAGGCATGATAGATCATGCGGCCACCGCATGATACCGGATGGGCACCGCGCGAGCGGCCGTTGACGGGGCTCATAGCATGTTACAATTGCACTATTCGCGAGCGCCGACATTTCCGAGCCGATAGGTCCGAAATGGGGCGCCGCAGGTGGAGGAATTACATCCGTGGTTGAAACCATGATCCTGATCCCGGGCCGGTCCAACAAACAAGGCACGTCGCTCAATGCCGGCAAGCTCAAGCACGAATACCGGGAGGTCACCTCCACCGTCGAGATGAATCAGGACGACATGGCCCGCCTCTGTCTCAAGGACGGCGACGCCGTTCGGCTCAGCAACACAGAGGGCGAGGCCGTGGTCCGCTGCAAGGGCAAGAAACCGAGCGACTTGCCCTCCGGGATGCTGTTCATCGCCTACGGGCCACCCTCCAGTCAGCTCATGGGTGGCGATACGGCCGGGAGCGGCATGCCCATTTCCAAGAACTTCGAGGTGCAGGTGGAACGCGTGGATGTGCCTTGAGCCGTCGAAACCCCTGAAACCTACGAGGACTGGATTATGAGTGAGCCAACCATGAATCAAAACCTCCGTGTCGTGGAGCACGCCACCTGCACCTTCTGCGGCTGCGTCTGCGACGACATGGATCTCACCGTCGACCTCGACGCCAAACGCATCACCAAGGCCAAGAACGCCTGTACCTTGGGCCGCGCCTGGTTCGCCGAGCACACCATCGAGGACAAACCGCCGGCCCGGATCGACGGCAGACCTGCCACCACCGCCGAGGCCATCGAGGCCGCCGCCCAGATACTGGTCCGGGCCCGGTTGCCCATCATCTACGGCCTCTCCGACACCACCTGCGAGGCCCAGCGCCAGGCGGTCGCCATCGCCGATCTGATGAACGGCAACATCGACACCACCACCTCGGTCTGCCACGGCCCCTCGGGCATCGCCTTCCAGGGCGTGGGCGAGAGCACCGCCACCTTGGGCGAGATCAAGAACCGCGCGGACCTCGTGATCTACTGGGGCGGCAATCCGGCCGAATCCCACCCGAGGCACTTCACGCGCTATGCCGTGACGCCGAAGGGCATGTACATCCCGAACGGACGGAAGGATCGTTACGTCGTCCTCGCCGATGTGCGCCGCACCCCGAGCGCCCCGGTCGCGGATCTCTTCCTGCTAGTCAAGCCGAGCCGGGACTTCGAGCTCTTGTGGGCACTGCGCGCCTTGGTGAAGGGCCGCGCGATCGATGCCTCGATCGAAGAGACCACCGGTATACCGCTCGCGACCTTGGAGAACTTGGTCGAGCGCATGAAGAGCTGCCGCTACGGGGTGCTGTTCTTCGGCATGGGGCTCACCATGACCCGCGGCCGGCACTTCAACTCGGGCGCCATCTTGGCGCTCGCGACCGATCTCAACGAGTACACCCACTTCGTCGCCAAGCCCGTGCGCGGCCACGGCAACGTCACCGGCGCCGACAACGTCGTGTCCTGGCAGACCGGCTATCCCTTCGGCGTGAATTTCAGCCGCGGCTATCCGCGCTTCAACCCGGGCGAGTTCACGACCGTGGACCTCCTCTCGCGCGGCGAGGCCGATGCCGCCCTCATCATCGCCAGCGATCCGGGCTCGAACTTCCCCAAACCGGCCATCGAGCACCTGAAGCGCATCCCGGTCATCGTGCTCGATGCCAAGGACACCGACACGACCGAGCTCGCGCGCGTCGCCTTTCGGACCGCGACCTACGGCATCAACACCACGGGCACGGTGTACCGCATGGACGATGTGCCCATCACCCTACGCCCGGCCTTCGATTCCCCGTTCCCGGGCGATGAAGAGGTCTTGACGGCCCTCAAAGACCGGTTACGCGAGCTCTTGAACGAGAAGCGCGGCGTCGGTCTGCGTAAGGCCGCCTGAGCCATCCCGTTCCGAGTATGGGATCGGCGGCGCTCCGCATCACCAACGGGCGCGTCTACGACCCCGCGAACGGGGTCGATGGGCGCGTCCAGGACCTCTGTATCCAGGACGGTAAGATTGTGGCCGAGGTGCCCGCCGGTGCCCGCAAGATCGACGCGACCGGGATGGTCGTGATGCCGGGCGGCGTGGACATCCACTGCCACATCGCCGGTCCCAAGGTCAACCTGGCGCGCAAGCTCCAGCCCGAGGACAAGCGCCTGGACGTCGTCTCGAGCACGCCCTACACCCGTTCCGGTAGCGGCGGGATCATCCCTTCGACCTTCGCGACCGGCTATCGCTACGCCGCGATGGGGTACACGACCGCGATGGAGGCCGCCGTGACACCCATCGGCGCACGCCATGTGCTCGAAGAATTCCACGACACCCCGATCATCGACAAGGGCTTCTACGTGCTCCTCGGCAACAACGTGTTCCTGTACCGCTTGCTCAAGGAGGGCCGGCGCGAGGAGTTCCGCGAGGCCGTAGCCTGGTGGGTCAACGCCACCAAGGCCTACACGGTCAAGCTCGTCAACCCCGGCAGCGATGAGCTGTGGAAGGGGCGGCGCAACGCCAACATCTCCGATCTGAACGAGAACATCGATCAATTCGACCTCACCCCGATCGATGTCATCCGTGCCTTCATCGAGACGGTCAACGACCTCGGCCTCCCGCATCCCGCGCACATCCACTGCAACAACCTGGGGCATTCCGGTAACGCCACGACCACCCTCGACACCATGCGCGCCGCCGAAGGCCGCCGGGTCCATATCGCCCATGTCCAGTTCCACAGCTACGGGGGCGAACCGGGCAAGAACCCGACCTCGCGCGGGCCGGAGATCGCGGACTACATCAACACCCACCCGAACATCACGGCCGATGTGGGTCAGGTCATGTTCGGCAAGGCCACGGCCATGACCGCGGACGCGCCCCTCGCCCACCTCTTGAAGGGCGTATCCGGCAATAAATGGGTCAATGCCGACACCGAAAACGAGAGCGGGTGCGGAATCGTGCCCTTCACCTACCAGGAAAAGGTCTATGTCCATGCGCTCCAGTGGGCGATCGGGCTCGAGCTGTTCCTGCTCTCGAAGGACCCCTGGCGCATCCTGCTCTCGACCGATCACCCGAACGGCGGCTCCTTCACGATGTACCCAAAGCTCATTCGGCTCCTCATGGACCGCGAATTCCGCAACGACGAGATCCGTAAGGTCAACCAGAGGGCCATCCGCAAGACGTGCCTCGGGGACGACCTGGATCGGGAGTACACCCTCTCGGAGATCGCGATCATCAGCCGCGCCGGCCCGGCGCGGGCGCTGGGTCTCAAGGACAAGGGGCATCTGGGCGTGGGCGCCGACGCCGACATCACTATCTACGAGGATGACCCGGACCGGGAGAAGATGTTCAGCACACCGCGCTACGTCCTCAAGGACGGCAAGCCCATCATCGAGGACCACGAGTTCCGGGCCGACCACGAAGGGCGCGTCCTGCACGCGACGCCGGCCTACGACCCCGACATCGAGAAGGCCATCCGGCCGTTCTTCGAGGACTACTACAGCATCCGGTTTGACAACTACGCCGTCTCGGACCGTTATCTAGACAACCATCAGGTGATCCCTGGCCAAGTGATCCCGGCCGCACAACAACAATAAGGATGCGCGTCGCGAACGCCGAGATCGTCGATACCTTCGCCGAGGCCTTCGCCATGTGGGGGTCACGCGTCATCATCACCGCTGTAAGCCCCGCCTGGGCGATGGCGGCGGCGCGCGCCATGACGGGCTTCGCCACCTCCGTTATCGGTTGCAAGTGCGAGGCGGGCATCGAGCGCGAGTTGTCTCCTTCCGATGCCCCGGACGGACGACCGGGTGTGAGCGTGCTGCTGTTCTCGATGAGCGCCGATTCCGTGGGCAAGCGACTCCTGGAGAGGGTCGGTCAGTGCGTCATGACGGCCGCGACCACCGCCTGCTTCAACGGCCTCACGGCCGAGCAAGAGGTGGCGGTCGGCGGTAAGCTACGTTATTTCGGAGACGGCTACCAGATCGCCAAGTTCCTCGATGGCCGGCGCTACTGGCGTATCCCCGTGATGGACGGGGAGTTCGTGGTCGAGGACCGCTTCGGTTTGAAGCCGTCCGTGGGCGGGGGCAACCTCTTGATCCTGGGCCCGGACCTTCCCGTGACCCTAGCCGCCGCTGAGGCCGCCGTGGCTGCGATGCGTCAGGTACGCGGTGTGATCCTCCCTTTCCCCGATGGCATCGTGCGCAGCGGCAGCAAACCCGGATCGAAGTACAAGAGCCTGCCCGCGTCCACCAACGACGCCTACTGCCCGACCCTGCGCGCCTTCGCGCCGGCCACCGAGGTGATCCCAGAGGCCGGGTGCGTCTTGGAGATCGTGATCGACGGGCTGGATCTGGAAGGCGTGAGACAGGCCATGCGGGTCGGGATCGGCGCCGCCGCCGCGCACGGCGCGCTCTGCATCACGGCCGGGAACTACGGCGGCAACCTGGGGCAGTACCAGATCGGCCTGCACAGTCTCGTAGCGGCGTAGGTCGAGTCCCGTGAAGCTCACCTTCCATCATAGCCCCGAGGTGCCCATCGAGGCCGAGGTCATCACCCCGGAGAGGCTCGCCGGTCTGAGCGAGGCCGAGGTCTCGGCGCTGCCGCTCCAGTACGGCAACGAGCGGGTGCCGCTCGGGGAGTTCTTCCGGGTGAGCGGGCGCTACGAGGGCGAGATCCGGGTCGAGGGCGACCTCTCCCGGGTCAAGATGATCGGCTCGGGCATGAGCGCGGGTCGGATCGTCGTCGACGGCGACGTCGGCATGCACCTGGGTACCGGGATGTCGGGCGGCGAGATCGTCGTCAAAGGCAACGCGGGCGACTGGGTCGCGCCGGACCTGAGCGGCGGGCGCATCACCATCCATGGTAACGCCGGCCACCTGGTCGGGAGCGCCTACCGCGGTAGCGCGATGGGGATCCGTGGCGGCGAGATCCTGATCCACGGCAATGCCGGAAACGAGGTCGGGAACGCGATGCGTCGGGGCCTCATCGCGATCGGAGGGGACTGCGGCGACTTCGGTGGCGTCAATATGCGCGCCGGCACCCTCATCGTGCTCGGCCGACTCGGCTCGCGCTGCGGCGCCAGCATGAAGCGCGGCTCGATCGTCTCCATGCAGCCCGCGCCACTGCTCCCGACCTTCGGCTACGCGTGCCACTACGAGCCCCTGTATCTGCGCCTGTATCTCCTGCACCTCGAGCGCCTCGGGATGTCCGTCGGCGACGCCCGCATCGAGGGCCGGTACCGGCGCTACAGCGGTGATGCAATCGAAACCAATCGCGGCGAGATCCTGCTCCTGGACGCCTGAAGCATCACTGAACCACGCCTTGTTCTCCCTCGCCCTCCGGGAGAGGATCGGAGCGAGGGGATCCCCGCACCGAAAATTAAAAAGAGGAGAGAGCCATGACCACCATCGTAACGGACAACTGCCTGCTCTGCCGGTTTACCGACTGCGTTACCGTATGCCCGGTGAACTGCTTCCACGGCGACGACGAGATGCTCTACATCGATCCCGAGGTGTGCATCGACTGCAGCGCCTGCGTCCCCGAGTGCCCGGTGCACGCCATCTACGAGGGCGAGGACATCCCGGATGATAAGAAACACTGGATCCAGATCAACGCCGAGCGCGCGCCCAACCTTCCCGAAATCGACGGCAAGCAGGACCCCCTGCCGACCGCCGAGGCGCGCAAGGCGGAGTTGGGGTACTGAGGGAACCTCGAGCCGGCGATGACGCGAAGTCGTACCAGGAACGGCGGGTGAAGCGGGCTATCGAAGAGGTTCAGAAATGAATCCGAGCGAGCAGTATCATAAATGGGTGGAATGGAGCGATGAGGATCAAGTCTACGTCGGCAAGTGTCCGGATCTGATCACGGGCATCCATGGCGACGAACCCATCCGGCTCTATGCCGAGTTGCTGGAAGTGGTCGAGGACATCGTTCGTCACTTCGAATCCGAGGGCGTCCGCTGCCGTCACCCCGTATCCAACCCATGCAGGAAGTCGCGTGAGCGGCGCGGTGTTCCGAGCGCGATCAGTCGGTAAAGCCAGGATATGAGCACCTTAGGTTCCGAACAAAACCCGCTTCGAGTGGCCATCATCGGCAGCGGCCCGAGCGGCTTCTATGCGACCGAGGCCCTCATCAAATCCGGCAAGACGGTCCGCATCGACATGCTGGAGCGGCTCCCGGTCCCCTTCGGCCTGGTGCGCAGCGGCGTCGCGCCCGATCACCCCAAGCTCAAACAGGCGATCCTCGTCTACGACAAGATCGCGCGGTCCGCCGAGTTCCGCTTTCTCGCAAACGTCACCGTGGGCCGCGATGTCACCATCGACGAGCTACGCACCCACTACCATGCGGTCCTGTTCACCTGCGGGGCCGAGACCGATAGGCGCCTGGGGGTGCCGGGGGAGGATCTGGCCGGGAGCCACACCGCCACGGAGTTCGTCGGCTGGTACAACGGTCATCCCGATTATCGCGAGCGGGTATTCGATCTCTCTCAGGAGGTGGCGGTCATCATCGGCCAAGGCAATGTCGCGGCCGACGTCGCGCGTATCCTCGCCAAGACGGTGGATGAGCTGAAACACACCGACATCGCCGGGCACGCCCTGGAGGCCCTGGCGGAGAGCCGGGTGCGGGAGATCCACGTGATCGGCCGGCGCGGCCCCGCCCAGGCCAAGTTCACCAACCGCGAATTGCGTGAGCTCGGCGAGCTCGGCGACTGCGATGGCGTCGCCGAGGCTCATGACCTGGAGCTGAACCGGGAAAGCCTCGAGGAGATCGCGGATAAGAACAACGTCGTGAGCGCCAAAAACGTCGAGATCTTCCGGAGCTTCACCGCTTCCCCGAGCGGCAAAGCTCGGCGCCTCGTCTATCACTTCTTGAAGAGCCCGGTGCGGTTGCTCGGCGAAGGAAGGCTCCAAGGCTTGGTCCTGGAGCGCAACCGGCTGCAAGGGGCGGCCTTCCAGCAAGCGGCGCGCGGGACCGGCGAGACCGAAGAGCTACCCTGCGGGATCCTGTTCCGCAGCATCGGCTACAAGGGTTTGCCCATGGCCGGTGTGCCCTTTGACGAGCGCAGCGGCGTGATCCCGAACCGGTCGGGCCGGGTCCAGGACGCCAACGGGTCCGTCGTCCCCCAGGTCTACTGCGCCGGCTGGATCAAGCGCGGCCCCACCGGGATCATCGGCACCAACCGCGCGTGCAGCGTGGACACCGTCGGCTCCCTCCTGGCCGATCTACCGAACCTCGACGCGACCCCCAGGGCCGGCGCAGACGCCCTCTATCCCCTGCTCGAAACGCGCGGCGTGCGGGTGCTCTCCTATCCCGAGTGGCTCAAGCTCGACACCGCCGAGGTCGAGCGCGGCAAACCCAAGGGCAAACCCCGCGAGAAATTCACCCGCATCGAGGAGATGCTCACCGTCCTCGGTTGACCAGCAGCCGGGGACGCATAGCACCAATACCGGCCCGATAACGATGCGTGCAGGTCGATGATGCCTACAACTCTTAGTGTCGTCGTAGTGGGCAGCATGAATCCTGCGATTCATCACCCTGCATGGTACCTTGCGGGCGGGAGCCTAACGCCTGAGCAATCGGAGGCCATCTCTGTCCGCGGAGGTGTTGTGATCGTTCCTCAGTTCGCGCGGTTCGAGACCGACAGATGGCGCGTGGAGTGCCTTCCGGATCGGTGGACGATCTTCACCCTTTTGAACGACGCAGTAGACAACGTCGTAGACATCGCGTGCAGCACGTTCGAGCGCCTGCGCGAAACACCAATCTCGGCGTTCGGCCTGAACTACGACCATTCTGGAGTTCTCCGGGGTGGTACAGCCCCCTTCGAGCGGCTAATGTCGACGCTGAACCTGGAATTTTATGGCGTTCGGCAGGTTGCGTTCGCCCGTGCTATGGATCCGATCTCTTTCCGCGGTGTCACACTGCGCCGGCAGTTGAACGTGGTCTTGGAAGTAAAGGCCGAGGCGCCAGCGGTGCTGCACTCAAATGTTCATCACGACATAGAGCTCGCGCAGAGCGGCTATTTCGACCTGTCTCCACCGCTGCGAACCGCGTACGCCGACGCAACGTTCGTCACGAATGCTTTGGCTGATACACTATTGGTGGGTGAGGAGGCACAGAATGCCCATAATGCATGACGGGGTTCAACGCGCGTCGACAAGTCTGCGGATAGCGCCTTCGCCGACGGCGGTTAGAGAGGCTGGCCCGGTTAGCCAGCCGCAGGTCCCACTCGATCGGGGGATCTACGAAGGCACTTTGACAAGATCCGCAGCTTTCCATGCGTATCCCTCTCCGACACCTTCGGCGCCAATATTTCCGGTGCCAGTTGAGTGGCTGTCCCGTGTGGAACCGACACGCGATCGACTGGAAGGGATAAGAGCAGAGTTCGAATCGTGTATGAAAGCGAGAGGTGCTCGTGCACGAGAAGAGATTTTTCAGCGATTGCTTTGGGCTGATCCGTCAGATATACTCGCGGTTGGCTTTGAACAATACGCGGCGCGTGGCAATGGCGATCGCCTCGTATTGACGGCCGACCTTCTGGCGTGCGCTGGGTCTAGAGCTTACGAAGCCCTAGAACGTTTGACCAGATGGTATCGTCCCGAGCTCATTTACTTTGTCGATGGAATGGCGACATCCGACAAGCTAACCAGCGATGAGAAAGGAGAGCTCTTGGTTCGTATCGCCCGAGCGGCGCACGATGATGTAGACCTCCGTGAACGCTTAGAGTCGGCTCTCACATGGCTTTCGGCTGCTTTGCGGGGTCGGATCCGGGAGCGGATGAGGTCCCAAAGTATCACTGAGCGTGCAGCCTAGCGAGTCATGTTTCGGCAGGGGATGCCCTGGTTGTTGCGCCGGATCGAGCGCCCAAGTAAATGGCGAATGGCTACTGTAGAATCCGCCGACATTTCGGAAGTGTTCGCGAGCTTACCTGAAGACATCTCGGTCTACCAAGTCGCCACCGATATTCAAGAAGCAGAGGTAGCGGCGGCCCTATGGCTAACGAAGGGGGCAAGTCTCAAAGACCTAATGCACCTGCTACGGATTTCGGTCGAAGATGTCGCAGCGGCAGGACTGCAGGTTAAGGAGACCTCAGGCGTCACCGATGTGCGTCATATCGACGTGATGCATCGAGATCTCGTCGGAGATCTAGCGATGTTTAGAGGTTTGGCGCGCCAGATCGTTGCACGAAGTCGCGCCGGCGAAGATACGGTGCGGACTGTGGCAGGACAGGGGTTATCGCAGCGAATAGCAGACTTCCTGGAATCTGGCGACATTGGGGAAAGCTCGATACAGAAAGGGAAGAAGGCATTGGAAAAAGCTGACCAAACTTGGCCCAGGCAGTGACGGCGATCCCATCGCATACAGGGCCGGCGCAGACGCCCTCTATCCCCTCCTCGAAACGCGCGGCGTGCGGGTGCTTTCCTATCCCGAGTGGCTCAAGCTCGACACCGCCGAGGTCGAGCGCGGCAAACCCAAGGGCAAACCCCGCGAGAAATTCACCCGCATCGAGGAGATGCTCGCCGTCCTCGGCTAGCTAGCTCATAATCAGATCTATCGTGACCCGGTTCAGGGCGCGAGAACGTCACCGACCGCCACCTGCCGGCAGCGAGGAATGTCCGGTCCCCTTATCCGGTATCTTGGCGCCGCGACGATCCGCAAGGCCGCGTCGTGAAGCTCCATTACGTCCACGACCCCATGTGCAGTTGGTGCTGGGCCTTTGGGCCCGCATGGAGGGAGATCCGCGCGCGGCTCCCGTCGCGCATCGCCACGGAGCGGGTTTTGGGCGGCCTCGCCCCCGACACCCGCGAACCGATGCCCGAAGCGATGCGGCAATATATTCAAGGAACGTGGCGCCGGATCGAACGCGAGGTACCCGGGATCCGGTTCAACTACGGGTTTTGGAACCGCTGCCGTCCCAGGCGCTCGACCTATCCCGCCTGCCGCGCGGTGATTGCGGCGATCTCGCGAGGACCTGAGTTCGAGGAACCGATGATCGAGGCCATCCAGCGGGCCTATTATCTCGAAGCCCGCAATCCGTCCGACGACGAAACCTTGATCGCGCTCGCGGAGGCGACGGGCTTGGAGCGCGAGCGCTTCACGCTGGACCTCAACAGCGCTGCGACGCAGGTGGAGCTGGGCCGCCAGATACGATTCGCCGCGCGCCTGGGCGCCCGAGGATTTCCCAGCTTGATCCTGACCGCGGGCGGGGAGGCGCGGCCGATCGCCTATGACTATCGCGACCCTACCGTGGTGTTGGAGCAACTCGGGCTATGAGCGCCGTTGCCTCCAATACCCATCGGGTTCCCGGGTATCGATGCAGTAAAATGATCGCAACGGCCCCTTCATCATCATCACTATCACGGCATTGCGCATGAGCATCCCGCTCCAGGAATCTATTCCGTCTTTGCTCCCAGCCCCTTACGGGCGGATCAACGGGGCAGCGGCAAATCCACCGAGCTCGGGCGGGTCTGCAAGGACCTCGAGAACCCGATCGATGGCGAGGCGGGATACTTCGTCGTCCGGGTCCAGGCGGACGACGAGCTGGATCGCAACGACATCGACTTCCCCGAGGTCCTGCTCGAAGAGGCCGAGCATACCGCCCTCCAAGAGGCAGAGCCGTTGATGCGGCGGGCGCTCGCCATCGACGAGCAGAGCCATGGCCCGGAGCACCCCGCTGTCGCCCACGACCTCAACAACCTCGCCAACCTGCTCGCGATCACCAATCGCCTCCCCGAGGCCGAATCCTTGAGCCGGCGTCACCTGGCCATCTTGCTCGACTTCACCCGCCGCACCGGCCATCCGCATCCGAACCTCGACGCGGGCCTGGCGAACTACAAGGCCATCCTCAAACACCGGGGCCGGAGCGAGGCGGAAGTCGAGGCCGACATCAGGGCCTTACAAGAACAATCCGGGGAGTCGGCGGCGTCGAACCGAAATTCCTCCTTGTAGTTGTAAACGGTGCGCGGGGGAACGAAGCCCGGCGTCGCCTCAGGATCCGCTGAAAGGCGCCCTACCCCGCCCGGTACGGCCCGCATGCCCGGCGCGATCCCGGTAGCGCGGTTCCCCCTGCTATCATCCGCGGACAACCACCACAAGGAGCCGCTCATGTACCGGCGCGTATTGGGGAGTCTCGTCGCGTTCGTCCTGGCATCGGCGGCCGCTCATGCCGCGACTGCCGGCCCAGAGGTCGAGTCATTCTCGCCGCAAGGCACGGTCAAGGGCGTGCGGCAGGTGGCGGCGCGCTTCAGCGAGCCGATGGTGCCGTTCGGGGATCCTAGGCTCGGCGAGCCGTTCGCCATCGACTGCCCGGAGGCGGGCAAGGGGCGTTGGGCGGATTCGCGTAACTTCGTTTACGACTTCGAGCGCGATCTGCCGGCCGGGGTGCGTTGCACCTTCACCCTCAAGCCCAAGCTCAAGACCCTGGACGGCAAGCCCCTGACCGGCACGCAGGCGTTCTCGTTCTCGACCGGGGGGCCCGCGGTGCGCCTCTCGGCGCCTTACGAGGGCGCGAGCGACATCGACGAGGAGCAAGTTTTCGTCCTCGGGCTCGATGCCGTGGCCGTCGCGGCCTCCATAGAAGAGCACGTCCATTGCGCCATCGAGGGGATCGCCGAGCGCGTGGGTGTGCGGCTCGTCGCGGGCGAGGAGCGTAAGACCGTCATTGAGGGGCGGCGGGGTTTCCTCCGGGATTACGCTCAAATCGTTCTGCGCAGCGGCGAGGCCGAACCCGATCCGGGGCGTTTGCGGGCCATCGTCGAGGGCGAGGACTCGCCCATCGTCGTCCTGCAATGCCAGAGGCGCTTTCCCAGTGCCGCCGACGTGAAGCTCGTGTGGGGCAAGGGCGTGACCGCGAAGACCGGCATCGCCACCGAAGAGGACCAAACGCTGGCCTTCAAGGTACGCGACGAATTCCGGGCGAGCTTCTCCTGCGAGCGGGTCAAGCGCGATCGGGGCTGCATCCCGTTCCTGCCCCTGTCCCTGAACTTCAGCGCGCCCATCACCCGCGCGGATGCCGGGGCGATCACGCTCGAGGACGCGGACGGCACGCAATACCGCCCGACGGTCCCCGGCGATCCCCGCGTCGCCTTCGTCGAGGATGTCGCCTTTAAGGGACCCTTCCCGGAGAACATCGAGCTCACACTCGCCGTCCCCGCGGGACTCCAGGACGATGCCGGCCGCACGCTCGCGAACCAGGCGAGCTTTCCGCTCAAGGTCAAAACCGACGAGGTGCCCCCGCTCGTCAAGTTCCCCGCGACTTTCGGGATCGTCGAATTGCACGCCGATGCGGCGCTGCCCGTGACCCTGCGCAACCTCGAAGCGCTGCTCCCGCTTCCGCCGCTGCCGGCGCCAGGCGCATCGCCGCCGCCCCTCTCGGCCGCACCGGATGTGACGAATGCCCCCGAACCGAAGCCCGCATCCGGCCTCACGAAATGGTGGCAAGACCTACGCGAGCGTTTGCTGCCCGAGCCCTCGGAGGTCCAGGGCCGGCGCCTGCGCATCGAGGATCCGAAGGCCATCCCTGGATGCGGCGCGTCGTGGAGTTGCAAGAAGACAAAGGCCACTACGACTACGAGGTGGACAAATACATCGTCGAGCACCGTGCGGGCGAGAAGTCGCTGTTCGACGCAACAGAGGCCACCGAGGCCTTCAAGCTCCCCAAGCCGCTCGGCCGGCGCACCTTTGAGGTCATCGGGATCCCCTTCGAGAGACCGGGCTTCTATGTCGTCGAGCTGGCGAGCCCGCGCCTCGGGGCCGCGCTCTACGGCAAGGACGTGCCGTTCCACGCCCAGTCGTCCGTGCTCGTCACAAACTTGGGTGTACACCTGAAGCTCGGGCGCGAGTCCTCGCTCGTCTGGGTCACGAGCCTCGACCAAGGCCGGCCCGTCGCGGGCGCCGAGGTGGTGGTCTCGGACTGCGAGGGCAAGGTGTACTTCGAGGGCCAGACGGGAAACGACGGGGTCGTCCGCATGAACCAGACCCTGCCGCGCACGGGCTCGCTCCCCGAATGCCTGCCCTGGCGGCGCGCCTTCTTCGTGAGCGCGCGCTTGGGCGAGGACCGGAGCTTCGCCATGTCCGACTGGAGCCAGGGGATCTCGCCGTGGCGCTTCAACCTCCCGACCGCTTCGTACACCGCACCGAACCTGGTCTCCACGGTCTTCGACCGCACTTTGGTGCGGGCCGGCGAGACCGTCCACATGAAGCACCTCGCCCGGCGCCATCTGAGCACCGGCATCGCGCTCATCGACCCGTCGGTCCTCCCGGACAAGCTCGTCGTCCGCCATCAGGGCAGCGATCAGGAGTACGAGCTGCACGTCGCCTGGGATCCGCAAGGCATCGCCGAGAGCGAGTTCGAGGTGCCCAAGGACGCGAAGCAGGGTAGCTACCGGGTGGGTGCGTCCCTCGCTCAACCGGGCCAGGAGCCAACGGTGGACGTCGATACCGGTGGCTTCCGGGTCGAGTCCTTCCGGGTCCCGACCATGAAGGCGGTCCTGAAACCGCTGGAGACCGATCTGGTCGACACGGGCACGGCCGAGATCGACATCCAGTTGAATTATCTCGGCGGCGGCGCCGCGCGCGAGGCAACCGTTAAGCTGCGCGGTCTCGTGCGCCCCAAGAGCGTGACCTTTCCGGACTTTGAGGGCTTCGAATTCGCAAACGGGGATGTCGCGGAGGGCGAGGAGACGGAGGACCCCGACGCCGAGCAGCGCGAGTCCGAGGACGGCGCGACACCGCTCGCGACCCAGTCCCTGACCTTGGACCGGGCGGGTGCCGTGCGCGCTAAGCTCGAGGGCCTGCCCAAGTCCGAGACGCCTCAGGATGTCCTGGCCGAGCTGGAATACCAGGACGCGAACGGCGAGCGGCTCACGGCGGCGACCCCATCTGAACCTGTGGCCCGCTCGACTCGTGGTCGGTTTGAAGCCGGACGGCTGGGCGCTGAGCCGCGAGCGGCTGCGGGCCCAGACGATGGTCCTCGATCTCCAGGGCCGGCCGGTGCGCGCGGCCAAGGTCGAGGTGGATGTGCTCGAACGCATCACCTACCGGCCGACGGCAACCTCATCCTGCGCGCCCAGATGATCGATGCTGACGGCAACCCGAGCCACGCGCACCGCGAGGTATGGGTGGCGAAATCCGGGGACTGGTGGTTCGAACAGGGCAACGAGGACCGCATGGACCTGATCCCCGAGAAGAAGCGTTACGAGCCCGGCGAGACCGCCGTCTTTCAGGTACGCATGCCGTTCCGTGAGGCCACGGCGCTCGTCTGCGTGGAGCGCGAGGGCGTGATCGAGCACTTCATCCGGCCGCTGTCGGGGACGTCGCCGGTGGTCGAGGTGCCCATCCAAGGCCACTACGCGCCCAATGTCTTCGTCTCGGTGCTGGCGCTGCGCGGGCGCGTCACGGGTGTCGAGCCGACCGCGCTCATCGATCTCGGAAAGCCGGCCTTCAAGCTCGGGCTCGCGGAGATCAAGGTAGGTTGGCGCGCCCACGAGCTGAAGGTGGGGGTCACGGCGGACAAGGAGAGCTACCAGGTGCGGGACAAGGCCCAGGTCGATGTGCGGGTGCAACGCGCGGATGGCGGGGCGCTGCCGGCGGGCGCGGCGAGATCGCCTTGGCCGGCGTCGATGAGGGCCTCCTGGAATTGATGCCGAACGATAGCTGGGACCTCTTGCAGGCGATGATGGGTCGGCGCGGGATCGAGGTCGAGACCTCGACCGCCCAGATGCAGGTGATCGGCAAACGCCACTATGGCCGCAAGGCCCTGCCCCACGGCGGGGGCGGCGGCCGGCAGGCGGCGCGCGAGCTGTTCGACACCCTGCTCCTTTGGAAAGGCCGGGTCCCGCTCGACGAGCGAGGCGAGGCGCGCATCGAGGTGCCCTTGAACGATTCCTTGACCTCGTTCCGGATCGTGGCCGTGGCCAGCGCCGCGAGCGATCTCTTCGGCAGCGGCTCGACCGCGGTGCGTACCACCCAGGACCTCATGTTGATCTCGGGCCTGCCCCCCGTGGTGCGCGAGGAAGACCGTTTCCGCGGCGGTTTCACGGTGCGAAACGCGAGCAAAGAGGCCGCGGAGGTGAGCCTCGTCGCCCAGGTGCTCCAGAGTCCCGCCGCGGGCGCGCCAGAGGCGCTCGGCGGACCGCTGCCCCCGGTCAGCCTCTCGCTCGA
Source organism: Pseudomonadota bacterium (assembly GCA_030860485.1). Classification (NCBI taxonomy): domain Bacteria; kingdom Pseudomonadati; phylum Pseudomonadota; species Pseudomonadota bacterium. The sequence continues at coordinate 34,501 of JALZID010000296.1, forward strand.
GCCCGGCGAGGCCCAAGAGGCCGCCTGGGAGGTGACTGCCCCGCTCGCTGCCCGGCAGTTGCTCTGGGAGATCGAGGCCAGCTCGCACGGTGCGAGCGATCGAATGCGCGTGACCCAGCGGGTCATCGAGGCGGTGCCGGTGCGCGTCTACCAGGCCACGCTGTTCCAGATCGAGGGGGCGACGAGCCTCGTCGCCGCTGCGCCCAAGGACGCCTTCCCTGGCCGCGGCGCGGTGCGCGTGACCTTGCGGCGTTCGCTCGCCGAGGAGCTGTCCGGGGTCCGCGACTACATGAGCCGCTATCCGTACACCTGCCTCGAACAGCGCGTCTCCAAGGCCATCACCCTGGGCGATCAGGCGCTCTGGCAATCGATTACCGGCGAGCTGCCCGCCTATCTCGATTCGGACGGCCTCCTCAAGTACTTCCCCTCTGTGGTCTACGGGAGCGATGTGCTCACGGCCTATGTGCTGACCATCGCCCACGAGGCGGGATGGACGATCCCCGAGGACGCGCGGAACAAGATGCGCGAGGCGCTCGTCCAGTTCGTGCAAGGTAAGGTGTCGCGCGCTTCCGCATTGCCGACCGCCGATCTCGCGCTGCGTAAGCTCGCGGCGCTCGCGGCCGCCGCCCGCTACCAGGCCATCGAGCCCGCCCTCCTCGACTCCATCACCATCGAGCCAAACCTTTGGCCGACCTCGGCGGTGCTCGACTGGCTGAACGTGCTCGAACGCACCGTGAAGGTCCCGGAACGCGCCGCACGTCTCGAGGCCGCGAAGCAGATCCTCCGCTCGCGGCTCAACTTCCAGGGCACCACGATGGGTTTCTCGACCGAGGGCTCCGACGACCTCTTCTGGTTGATGCAGTCCGCGGATGCCAACGCCAACCGCACGATCCTGACGCTCATCGAGGACCGCGCCTGGCGCGAGGACCTCCCGCGCCTGGTGCGCGGCAGCCTGGGGCGCCAGCGCCAAGCGCATTGGGACACGACCTTGGCCAATGCCTGGGGCGTCCTCGCCATGGAACGCTTCCGGCGCGCGTTCGAGGCGGAACCGATCGCGGGCGTGACCAGCACCGAGCTGGGTGTGCGCCAGGAATTGGTATGGTCGCCGAAGTCGCGCGGCGGCTCGCTCGACCACCCCTGGCCAACCGGGCCCCAACCGCTCGCTATCGAACACCGCGGCACCGGCCGCCCCTGGGCTATGGTCCAGAGCCTCGCCGCGATCCCCTTGAAGGAGCCGCTCTCGAGCGGCTACCGCATCACCCGCACCGTAACCCCCATCGAGCGCCAGGCACCCGATCGGTGGAGCCGCGGCGATGTCCTGCGCGTCACCCTCGCGCTCGAGGCCCAAGCGGACATGACCTGGGTCGTGGTGAACGATCCCATCCCCGCGGGCGCCACCATCCTCGGCACGGGCCTCGGCCTCGATTCCCAGGTCATGAGTACGGGTGAACGGCGGGAAGGCGAGGTCTACCCCGCCTTCGAGGAGCGCACCTTCGACGCCTTCCGCGCCTATTACGAATACGTGCCCAAGGGGAAATGGACCGTTGAATACACCTTGCGCCTGAACAACGCCGGCGAATTCCAACTCCCCGAGACCCGCGTCGAGGCCCTGTACGCGCCGGAGATGTTCGGGGCGCTGCCGAACGGAGTGTTGGTGGTGGGGGAATGAATCGCGGGAACAACCACGGAATCTCGACCTCGGATACCGGTTTTACGAGGCCGCCTGGGTCAATCCGAAGTGCTGCCGCTCGACGAGGCCGTGGTCGAGCTTCGTGAGGAGGCTTTGGAAGCGTGCCGAACCGGGAGATGGAGCGGGTACTCCAATAGCATGGTTGTGTTACCGAGCGTCAATAAAGTAGTTCTGCTTGCGTGAACAGGTTCAGGTGAGCGGCCAGACACACGTTCGAATTCCGGAGGAAGCTCTGGCGGTCCTCTGTCGGCGCTACCACGTGCGGCGGCTGGCTTTCTTTGGCTCGCTGTTGCGGCGGGACTTCGGGCCGGAGAGCGATGTGGACGTATTGGTCGAGTTCGAACCGGAGCGCACACCGGGCCTTGGCTTCGTGCGGTTGCAGCGAGAGATTTCCGAGCTCTTGGGCTATGAGGTTGACCTGCACACCAACCGGAGCTTGAGCCGTTATTTTCGCGACGACGTGTTGCGAGAGGCCGAAGTGAAATATGAGCGAAGGAAGCTCCTCTAATCTTTCCCCCCATTCGCCCGGCGCCGTTCCGTTATCAGCTCGTCCACTTAGGCCCGCGATTGATGGTTTCAGGCGGGGGTTTCGGGAAACAGTCGGCCATCGAGCACCGCTTGCAGGACTGGCGCGCCCCAGGATGGCGGCGACAGGGAAAACAGCCATGAGTCGGCTGAGATCTCTTTGTCTGTCTGTCGTCGGTCTGTCAATCACCTTTGAAGGGGTCATCGTATATTGAAATATCAACTATAAGCAATGATTTTTCAATGACCAATACGTTGCGGGCGCACTACCGATTCCCCTTGCGCTATGATGTCGCGAACAGCGGCGTTACAGAACGAGGCGGATTCTCACCCGATCGGACCTCAATGTGGGCACCATGACCTCCCTTCTCAAGACTTACCTCGAGCGGATCAAGGACGAACACAGGAAGCTCGACGCCCGCGGCGTGATGCAGATGCAACGCCAGGTGGACATGGCGCTCGACGACATCTACGTCACGCTCAATGCGAGGATCAAACGAGAGAGCACCGGGGGAATGCCCCTTGTCCGTGGCATACTATCGTCGGATTGGACGCTCCATGATCAAACGAACCGGATAATCGAATTCCCGACGGAAGCGACTTCCGAGGAAGGCGGGCTCGACATAGAGGCGCTCTACGCGCGCAATCGGCACTGGGTGATCCTGGGCGACCCGGGCTCGGGCAAGACCACCCTCTTGCGGCACCAAGCGTGGAAGGCGGCGGACGATCACTTGGAAGGGCGCGGCGCGGTGGTCCCCGTCTACCTCACGCTGCGGTACTTCGATCCGAAACCTCCGTACATCGTGGACTCCGCCTTGCTCGGCTATGGGACCGGCCGGAATCTCGAAGACCTGGGCTTCGGGCTCGCACAGCGTCGGGGCCTGAGTGAAGAAATCGAGCAGGCGCTGACCGAGGGCCGAGGGCTGATCCTCTGCGATGGGCTCGATGAGCAGCGCGATGCCTCGGTCAAGAAGCGGACCGCCGCGGCCATTGAATCCCTCGCCCACAAGCACCCCGACAACCGCTGCATGGTGACCTCGCGCATCGTGGGCTACGACGCCGCGCCCTTGAAGCGCGGCTTCCAGACCGCCACCCTCGAGCCCTTCAGCGACGAGCAGGTCCGGACCTTCTTCCGCAAATGGTACCGGGCCGTCGAGAAGGCCGAAGACCTGATCGAAGCCTACACGGAGGCACGCGCCGACCGCAAGGCCGACGAGATGACCGAGGCCGTGCTGAGCGAGGGCAACCCGGGACTCCGCCGGCTCGCGGCGAACCCGCTGCTGTGCACCATCATCGGCCTCATCCACCGTCAGGGCGGCGCCCTGCCCGAGCAGCGCGTCGAGCTTTACAAGCTATGCGTGGACACCTTCATCTTCAACTGGGAAATGCACAAGCGCCGGCGCAAAGAGGAGCAGAGCGGCCTGAACCCCCAGGAGACCCAGGAGGTCCTCGAGCCCATCGCCTTCCACCTCCAGGAAGAGACCGTGGACAACCGCGCACCGCGGGAAACGATCCTCGGTTGGGCCGCGAGGTTCCTGGTGCACGAGCACGGGATACCGGAGCGGGAGGCGAGGGCCAAGGCGGGCCGGCTGCTCGACCTCATCCGCGATGTCGCCGGCCTCTTCATCGAGCGCGGCGCGGAGGAATACGCCTTCTTCCACCTGAGCTTCCAGGAGTATCTGTGCGCCCGGTACATCACGCGCCGCCGGCGCGAGATCGAAGCCCACCTCAAGCGCCGGCGGGACAGCTCCGACCGTCAGCCGCACCTCTTCGATCCCCGGTGGCGCGAGGTGATCTACCTCGCCGCCGCCTACCAGGGCCAGCGGAGCGACGAGGACGCGAGCGAGCTCGTCGAGCTGGTGGCCCGCCAGACCGACCTCATGCCGCACGAGGCCGAGATGCAGTACGCCTTCCGCATGGCCTTCGCCTGTCTGCGCGAGACCCGGGTCCTGTTTCAAACGGCGGACGAGAGGATGGGGCGTTGGGTCCGGATGTACCTCGAACTGCCGCATCTCCGAGGCCGCCTACTCGCCCTCCTGCGCCGCCCCGGCCATCCCTTGCGCTACAAGCCCGAGACGCTGGACACCCTGTTCAAAGCCGTCGGCGATAAGGACACCGGCATGCGCCGCGTAGCAGTCGAAGCGCTCGGTGCATTAAAGGACCCCCGGGCCCTCGATCCCTTGCTCCATACGCTCCGCGATAAAGACGCCAGCGTGCGGTGGGCCACGACCGAGGCGCTCAGCGAAATGCAGGACCCGCGAGCCGTCGATCCGTTGCTAAGGGCACTCCGCGACGAAGATGATGCCGTGCAATGGCAGGCGGCTTGGGCCCTAGGGCGATTGCAGGACCCCCGTGCTCTCGAGCCTTTGCTCCAAGCGCTCCGCGATAAAGATGCTGGTGTGCAGCGGAATGCGTCCTGGGCGCTCGGCCAATTAAAGGACCCCCGCGCCTTCGAGCCATTACTCCAAAACCTTCGCGACAATGACCCCGGCTTGCGGAAGGTCGCGGCCTACGTGTTCGGCAACTGGGAGGACCGACGCGCCCTCGAACCCTTAATCCAGGCCCTCCGCGATAAAGATCCCGACGTACGCCAGGCCGCGGCCGGAGCGCTCGGCATGTTTAAGGACCCGCAGGCCCTCGAACCCTTGCTCCAAGCCCTCCGCGATGAGGACATCGGCGTGCGGCAGGCCGCGATCGCGGCCCTCGGCGCATTGCAGGACCCCCAAGCGCTCAATCCCTTATTCCAATCCCTCCACGACCAAAACACCGGTGTGCGGCAGGCGGCGGCCGGGGCCCTCTACGAGTTGCAGGACCCCCAGGCCCTCGAGCCCTTGCTGCAGGCCCTCCGGGATAAAGACGCCGACGTGCGGGGCGGCGCGGCTTCGGCCCTTGGCGCATTGCAGGACCCCCGTGCGATTGAGCCCTTGCTTCAAGCCATTCTTGATAAGGACGCTGGCGTGCGGCGCTCCGCGGCCTGGGCGCTTGGCGAATTGCAGGATCCCCAGGCCCTCGAACCGTTGCTCCAGGCCCTCCGCGATAAAGACGCCAGCGTGCGGGATAGCGCAGCCTGGGCGCTTGCCGAGTTGCAGGACCCCCAGGCCGTCGAACCCTTGCTCCAAACCCTCCGCGATCACGACGCCAGCGTGCGGCGGGCCGCGGCAGAGGCGCTCGGTGAATTGAAGGACCACCGGGCTCTCGATTACTTGCTTCAGGGCCTCCGCGATAAAGACTTCGGTGTGCGTGAAGCCGCGGCCGATGCCATTGAGGGGATCGAGCTTGGCGGGCTTTTGTGAGCCGTTTGCTCGACGACCAGCCGGTCGACACTGGGGAAGACCGGCTCCGCCTGACACGCTACATCGACATCATCGATGAGCGGGTCTTGCACAAGGACGACTCGCTGTTGAGCGAGGGGGAGAGGCCGCCGCCGTTCGTGGTCGGGGTCTTCGGCCGCTGGGGCACCGGGAAGACCACGCTACTCAAGATGCTGGCAGCGCGCCTCGACGCGGACAACCGGCAGCGCCGCAGACCCACCTTTACGGATGTCTTGAAGGGCAAGGTCGGATTCAAGGACTACTATCGAAGGTTCATAGCCAGTCAGAGTCCGAGCACGCAGCGACCGTTCACGTGGCGCGTGGTCCAGTTCTCGCCCTGGATGTACCGGCACGAGAAGACGCTCCTGTTGCCGTTGCTCGCCACCCTGGCGAAATCGGACAGCGCATTCAAGGGTCTCGTCCGGGATATCCTCGCGCTCTCCCCCACGCTCGTCGAGACGGTCAAGTACCTCGGGCTAGAATCGGCCCAGGCCGGCCTCCCGCTCCTGACGTTCTTGAGCAGCGTCCGCAAGGCTAAGTGGGGCGGCTCGATTCAGGAGCTTTCCGATCGCATCGCTGGCGCGGTCGGGAAGATCGCGAAACGCCGGAAGCGGCTCGTGTTCCTGATCGACGACCTCGATCGCTGCCACGATCCCGAGCAGGTCGTGGGGCTCTTGGAGCAGATCAAGCTCTTCCTGCACCTCAAGCATTGCCTCTTCTTCATCTTCGCGGACCGCGCGCAGATCCTGGCCGCGATCGAGCAGCGCTATCCCGGGGAGGGGGTTTCCTATCTCGAGAAATTCGTGCAGCTCTCGATCGACCTGCCGCCGCACGACAGCATGGACCTCACGGGGCTTCTGCCCGAGACCCAAGACCCCGACAACCAGCCGCTCTACGCTTACTGGGAACGACTTGCCGAAGCCCTGGGCCACAACCCGCGCAAGCTCAAGAAGCTCTGGAACCGCACCCAGGTGTGCCTGGATTTAATTCGTCAGGAACGGGATAAACCGGGTGAGGCGTTGCGCCCCGCGTCGCCCTATCTCATGGCCAAATGGCTGCTCATGATGGAGCAAGGGTTTCTCGACGACCCGTATGCCAGCCTCGACTTCGAGATTGCGTCCCCATCCTCCGACGGTGAATCACCCATCGAGCAGGCTCGCAAGCTGTTCTTCGGGGAAGGCGAGCGAAAGTTCACAGCCGAGCAGCGGCGCGTCTTGACGTTCCTCTGGCAGGACCGCAACGCGCATGGCTTCGGGGAGCCTACGGTCGTGAGCCGCTATGCGCGCGCGGCCGGGATGGACCTCGGGCGGCGGCGGGCCTTCCTCGAGGAGGCGGCCTTCGCGGGCACGCGGCCGGTTGGGCGAATGGACTTCTCACAGGCCGATCTGAGCGGAGGCGTGTTTTGGGGCTTGCGCTTCATCGGCTGCGATCTCCGGCATGCTCATTTAGACGACGCGGACCTGCGCGCCTGTCACTTCGAGGATTGTCTTCTACATGATGGGTTTTTCAAGGCGGCAAGGCTCGAGAACACGCGCTTCCTCTCTTGCGAGTTGCTTGGCGCGTGCTTCGACGACGCCAAGGTCGAGGGGACGTCCTGGATTCAATGCCGGAACATCGATGAGCTCCAGACCGATGCCGCGACCTACGAGGCCATCGCGGACATAATGGCGGGGCAATGGAGGAGCGAGCGCGGTGAGCCCTGGGCGGGCGCCGACCGAGAGCAGCTCTACAAGACCTATGAAACGATCGTCAATGCGGACAACGCGATGCGGGAAGAACAAAGGGTGCTGAGCGCCAAGGACAGGGAGCGCCTCAAAGAAAAGGCCAGGAAGCTACGAGACGACCTTGAGGCGGCTACCGCATCACAACCGGAAACCGGTCAGCAATGAGCGCGCGTAGGGCGCATGGGCTTTCCGCCGAACGGATGCCCGAGGCGCCGCTAGCTATAAAGCGGTTACCGGGTCACGCATCGCCTTGCCTCACGGCGGCGCGTGATGTATATCTGCGATGCATATCCATGTGAGAGGGCGTCATGCCCGATACCGCTATTGCGAAGATCTTCATGCACGGGCGCAGCCAGGCTGTGCGCCTGCCATTGGCCTTTCGCCTGCCCGGGGACCGTGTGCGCGTGCGCCGCGTGGAAACTGGCATCCTGCTCGAACCGATGGTGACGGATATCGATGCCTGGTTCGCCGAGCGGGATCGCTTCGTCGACGTGCCCTTCATGGAGGACGGCCGGCGTCAACCACCGGTACCTGAGCCGGAGGATCCGTTCGCATGAGCTACCTCCTCGACACGAACGCCGTCATCGCGGTGCTAAAAAACCAGCCCGCCGCCGTTCGCAGGCGCCTGCGGCGGGCGGCCGCCAAGGGCGCCGCGGTCGCGATCTCATCGGTCGTGTTGTTCGAGCTTTGGTATGGGGTCGCGCGTAGCGAACGCCGCCGCGAAAATGCCGAACGCCTGCGCGCCTTTCTCTCGGGTTCCATCGGCGTCGTTCCATTCGATGAAGAGGACGCGGCGACCGCCGGCCTGGTGCACTACGTTAAATAAACTTCGCGCCACCCTGGAAGCGGCGGGTACGCCCATTGGCCCTTACGATCTGTTGATCGCCGCCCAGGCGTTCAGGACCGGGGCGACACTGGTTACCGCGAATCTCTCGGAGTTCGCCCGCGTGCGCGGTCTCGCGTGGCAGGACTGGACCGCCAAGGCCGGATAGGGGCGCCATGACTCGAGCACGTTCCCGCTCCCGTAGTGGCACGATGGGCCCCGGTCTTTTCGGGCTGCCGGCGCTGTTTCTGATGGCGATGCTGGCTGCCTACGCCGCTCCGGAGGCGCAGAAGCTGGTCTTGACCGGCTCCAGCACCATCGCCCCGCTCGCCGCGGAGCTCGGGCAGCGTTTCGAGGCGCTGCGACCCGGCGTCGAGGTCGATGTCCAATCCGGTGGATCGAGCCGCGGTATCCATGACGCCCGCGAGGGCCTCGCCGATCTCGGCATGGTCTCACGCGCCTTGACCGCCGAGGAGGCCGATCTCCATGCCTACACCATAGCACTCGACGGCGTCGCGCTGATCACCCATCGCTCGAACCCGGTCGCGGCCCTGGGCCGGGCAGAGATCATCGCCATCTACACGGACCGCATCAACCGGTGGTCCAAGATCGGCGGACCGGACCGGCCGATCACGGTCGTGAACAAGGCGGAGGGCCGCTCGACCCTCGAGCTGTTTCTCGCGCATTTCGGGCTGCGCAATTCCGAGGTCAAACCGGATGTCGTGATCGGGGACAACGCCCAGGGCCTGAAAACCGTGGCGGGCAACCCCTGGTCGATAGGCTATGTGTCGATCGGCAGCGCCGAATACGAAGCGACCCATGGCGAGCCGATCCGCCTCCTGCCGCTCGACGGCGTGGAGGCATCGATCGCCACGGTGCGGGACGGCACCTACCCCCTGACAAGGCCGCTCAATCTCGTGGCCCGCGGGCCCGCGAGCGGACTGGCCCTGGCGTTCATCGAGCTCGCTCGTTCGGAGGCCGCGCGCGCGATCGTGGAGCAGCAGTTCTTCGTCCCCGTCGATCCGCCCGTCGATGCCCAACCCGTCGATGCCCGGCCCGTCGATGGCCAGCCCGTCGATGGTCAGCCTGTCGATGGTCAGCCTGTCGATGCCCCAACTGTCGATGCAAGGTGATCGCGTCCTGATCGGGGCGCTCGGCGCTTGCGCGCTCCTCTCGGGCGGGGTCCTGGTCCTGATCCTCGTGTTCCTGGTGCTCGAGACCGGGCCGCTCCTGGCCGGCGGCCACCTCGCCCGAGCGCTCCTCGGTGCCGAATGGCATCCCGCGGATCACGCCTTTGGATTACGCGCGATGATCGCCGGCAGTCTGGCCGTGAGCGGGCTCGCGCTCTCCTGGGCCGCGCCCGCGGGGATCGTGGTGGCCGTGTGGGGACGGCTCTATGCGCCACCGGTGCTCGGGCGCCTGTACCGCGGGGTCATCGACATCCTGGCGGGCATCCCCTCCGTGGTCTATGGCTTCTGGGGGCTCCTGGCCATCGTACCCGCCATCAACCGCGTGCGCCCGCCGGGCACGAGCCTCCTGGCCGGCGGGTTGGTGCTCGGGCTCATGATCCTGCCGCTCTGCGCGCTCAGCACCGATGCGGGCCTGGCGCGGGTGCCGCAGAGCTACCTGCGGGCCGCGGCCGCGCTCGGCCTGTCGCGCTTCGGCACGCTCAGGCGCATCCTCTTGCCACAGGCCTGGCCCGCGATCGTCGCGGGATGCGTACTGCAACTCGGCCGGGCACTGGGGGAGACCATGGCGGTCGTCATGGTGTGCGGCAATGTGGTCGAGGTTCCGGATTCGCTCTTCGCCCCGGTGCGCACCTTGACCGCCAACATCGCCTTGGAGATGGCCTATGCGAGCGGTTGGCACCAAAGGGCGTTGTTCATGAGCGGGCTGGTCGTGCTCATGGTCACCATGGTCCTCGTCGGCCTCACGCAAGGGCTCAGGAAACGGGCATGAGGATCGAGGGAGCGCGCGACCGGTGGGCCGCGGCGCTTTTCGGCGGCGCGTCGCTCATGATCATGGCCCTACCGCTCCTCATGCTCGTCGAGGTCGTCGGCGCCGGGCTGCCGCGGCTGTCGTGGGAGTTTCTCTACGCGCCACCGATGGATGCCGGACGCGCCGGCGGCATCGGTCCGATGATCGTGTCCACGCTCGCCATCCTGGCCGTGTGCCTCCTCGCCGCACTGCCCGTCGGGCTCGGTTGCGCGCTCTACCTCGCCGAGTGCGTACCCGCGGGGGGCCGCCCCGCCCGGGCGCTGGGATACAGCCTCGATGTGCTCGGCGGGGTGCCATCCATCGTCTTCGGTCTCTTCGGCTACCGCTTGTTCGCCATCGAATTGGGCCTCGGCTTCTCGATCCTCTCCGGTGGGCTCACACTCGCCTGCATGGTGCTGCCCCTCCTCATCCGCGTCAGCGAGGAAGCGCTGCGGGCGACGCCGCCCTCCTACCGCCAGGCGGCGGCGGCCCTGGGCTTGTCGCAGGGCGGATTCCTGCGCCGGGTGCTGGTACCCGCGGCCGCCCCGGGGATCGCCGCGGCCCTGATCCTCTCGGTCGGACGCGCGCTCGCGGAGAGCGCCGCGCTCCTCTTCACCGCCGGCTACGTCACCCGCCTGCCGGATTCCGTGTTCGATTCCGGCCGGGCTCTGGCCGTACATATCTACGATCTCAGCATGAACGTCGCGGGCGGCGAGACCAGCGCCGCGGCCACCGCCGTGGTGCTGGTCGGGCTTCTCGCGCTCATCAACCTCTGCGCACGCAGGCTGGGCCAGGCACTGCACAGGATGCAGCGCGCATGAACGCGTGCGAACCGGCGGCGCCGGCGGGGATCACGCTCGAAGAGGTCACCGTCCGCTACGGTGCACACATCGCCATCGAGCGCGCCTCCTTTGCGGTGCGGCCGGGCGAGCTCATGGCCCTGGTGGGGCCGAGCGGATGTGGCAAAACGAGCCTCTTGAACGCCATCAATCGCCTCTCCGATCTGATCCCCGGCTGCGCAGTCACGGGCCGCATAGCGGTCGGCGGTCGCGACGTGCGCGCGCCCGACACACGCCTGACCGCGCTGCGCCGCCGGGTGGGCATGGTGTTCCAGCAACCCAACCCCTTCCCGCTGTCCATCGCCGACAACCTCCGCTTTCCCCTGCGTGAGCACGGCGTCTCGAACCGCGGCGAGCGCGAGCGGCGCACCGAAGAGGCGCTCCGCGCCGTGGGTCTCTGGGAGGAGGTGAAGGACCGGCTGGGTAAACCGGCGCAGGCGCTCTCGGGCGGCCAGCAACAGCGCCTGTGCATCGCGCGAACGCTCGTGCTAGGCCCCGAGATGCTGCTCTTCGATGAGCCCTGCAGCGCCCTCGACCCCCTCTCCGCCGGTGTCATCGAGGCGCTCATCGCCGATCTCAAGGGCCGCTACACGATCCTGCTCGTGACCCACAACCTCCCGCAGGCACGGCGCCTGGCGGATACCGTCGCGGTCTGCTGGGTGAGCGAGGGGTGCGGCTGCGTGGTCGAATCCGGACCGTGCGGCGTGCTCTTCGAACGTGCCGCGCACCCCATCACGCGGGCCTACTGCGGGGGAGAGGTGGGCTGATCGCACCGCGTACGGCGTCAACGAAGCGTTCCATGTCGGCGACGGCGATGGCGCCCATGGCGGACACGCGAAACAAGGTCGTAGCGAGATCGCCTTGTCCGGCGTAGATGATGAAGCCCCGGTCCTTCAAGCGATCGTGCAACTCGGTGTAGCCCATTCCGTGCGGCAGTTGAAAGGCGTTCAGGACCACCGAGCAGTCCTCACGTGGGAACAGCGGTTCGATGCCGAGGGCGCGGAGGCCATCGCGGGCGATGCCGAGGAGGTGTCGATAGCGCCCGCTTCGGGCCTGCCATCCGCCTTCTTCTGCCAGCTCCGCGAGCGCCTCGCGCAGGGCAGAGAAGACCTGTACGGATGGGGTATAGGGCGTGCTGCGGCGGTCCTGGGACTCGCAGTAGCTCCGGAGATCGAGGTACAGGCTGCGGCGCGGACCGTCCGGGTGAGACAGCGCCGCCCGCGACACGGCGACGAAGGACACGCCCGGCACGCCGTGCAGGCACTTGTTCGCGGTCGCGGCACAGGCGCTCAGACCCAAACCCTCGAAGTCCAGGGCTTCCGCGCCGAAGCTCGATACCGCATCGAGCAGGACCCCGAGGCCATGCACCCGGCCGAGCGCACCGATTTCCGCGAGGGCGTTCAGGCGCCCGGTCGTGGTCTCGTGGTGGACCATGGCGATATGGCTGAGCCCCGAATGCCGCTCGATGGTCTCCGCGATCCGAGGCAGGTCGAGTGGGGCCCGCCAGGCGTGTTGGACACGGACATGCGGAATGCGGTGAATCTCGGCGATCCGGGTGAGGCGCTCGCCGTAGACGCCGTTCTCGAGCACCAGCAACTCGCCGGTCTGCGGGATCAGGCTCGTCAGCATCGCCTCGACCGCCGCGGTCCCGGAGCCGGTGAGCAGAACGACGGCGTAGTCCTCCGGCGCAAGGCCATAGACGCCGAGGAGCCGCGCTCGGATATCGTCCTGTAGATCCGCAAACTCGGGCTCGCGGTGGCACAGATCGGGGTTCATGAGCGCCGCGCGCACGCGGGGGCTCAGGGTCACGGGACCGGGATTCAACAGGATCATGGGTAGCGTGCCCCGATGTGCCGAGAGAGGCGCACCGTCGTGTGCGCCTACCAGCGGAGCCGAGAGGATCATGAGAAGGCCGTCCCGATGTGGGCCATGAGGCGATCGAGGACCTGGGTCGGCGAGAGGGCGGGGCGGGGCAGGTCTTCCCGGGTGCCGGTGCGGATCTTGATCTGGGCGAGGCGTGCCCGGCCGTGCGCTTCCGCCGCGAACAGCGCCTCGATCACCCCGAGGTGATCGCCGGCGGCCGCGACGCCATAGCCGCAACTCACTGCGATCCCGGCGAAGTCGATGCCGGCGCTGACCGTGGACTGCGCCCCGGTCGAGTCGTGGGCCTCGTTGTCGAGCACGAGATGGATGAGGTTGGCCCCGCCGTAAGCCCCGACGGTCGCGAGGTTGCCCATGCGCATGAGTGCCGCGCCGTCCCCGTCGAGGACCACGACGTGCAGATCCGGTCTGGCGAGGGCGAGGCCGAGGCCCAGCGAGGAGGCGCAGCCCATGGAGCCCACCATGTAGAGGTGGTTGGGGCGGTCGGCGAGGGCGTACAGCTCGCGGCCCGTGTAGCCCGTGGTCGCGATGAGCACGGCGTTTTCGGGCGCATGCGCGAGGACCTGCGAAAGCACCTCGCTGCGCGCGGGACGTTCCCGACCGCGATAGTCGTATCCGGGACCCGCTTTCGAATTCGCCACCCGCGGCCTCCATCCCCGGCGCAGCGCATGGGGGGCTACGGTGCCCTTCTGCATCACCAATCCATAAGGCCTCCGCTCGCGCGCCATGTGCCGGGCGGCGCGCTCGAGCACCGGTGCGATCGCATGGGGCTCGGTCGGAAACGATTCCCATGGCAGCTCCATGGTGTCGAACATGCGGCCGGTGATGCGCCCCATCAGCTGGTGCTGCGGCTCGTCTTTTACGCCCGGCGCGCCGCGATGCGTGCAGATGAGGAGCAGCGGGATCCGAAAGACATGGGTCAGGGAGGTCAGCGGGCTCACCGCATTGCCGAGCCCGGAGTTCTGGATCATGAGCGCTGCCCGCCGGCCGCCGATCACCGCTCCGGCCGCCGTAGCCACGGCATCGCCTTCGTTTGCCGAGGAGATATAGGTGAGCCGCTCGTCATTGATGACGTAGTTGATGAAGGGCGTGAGGAACGAGCAGGGGACACCCGCATACCATTCGATCCCGCGGCTACGCGCGGCTTCGACGAAGTCCTGTGCTTCGATCATCCTCGTCCGGCTCTCCCGTAGGTATACTGGGTATGTACCATAGTGTGGATCGGGAAGATAGGCCATGTCACATCGTGTCAACGTGATCTTGGAGGACGAGGTCTGGGCGGCGCTGGCAAGGCTTCGACAAGGGGCAAATGCCGAGCACTGGATCCGCGAGGAACGGGACAGTCACCGATGGCGATGTACCTCCCAGACGCTACCGTGATCCCGAAGGGTGTGCTATAGCCGATGAAGCCCTACGCCGACGCGCCCGAAGCCATCCGTGAGGCCTTTGTCGCCGGCGATCTCGATCTCTCGTACCGGGCGTATGGCTGCGAGCTCCCGGTGTAAGCGCCGCCCCTCTTCGTCCTCTACACTCGGGACCCGCACCACACTCCTCGTAGGATTTCTTCGTCACCACATTCTACTGGGACTAGCGAACATGCGAGGCACTTGGCCGTCCGGGCCACGATGGTGGATCAACTGCAAATCGCTGGCCCGGCAGGGCGGACCGCAACATCACCGAAGCGTTACCCGTTGCGAGGTCGCGTTGGGTTTGCTACCCTTTATCTTTCATGCGCGCGATAACTCTGTAAGCAATCCTGCGAAGAAGCGAATGATCTACGTCTTCACGTCTGCGGCGCTGAACTACCTCGGCAAGGTGAGAACGCTCCTCACTTCAGTGGGTGAGTTCCTTCCCGAGGCGACCTTCCACTTCGCCCTCGCCGAACGACGGGCCGAAGGTTGTCAGGTCCCGGAGCTGCCCGGCGAGCAGATCATCTATGCATCCGACCTCCCGATCGGCCGCGATCCACAACGACTCTTCGGCCACTCCATCGTCGAGCTATCGACGGCGATGAAGGCCGAGGTCGCGCTTCGTCTGCTGCGCCGCCGCGACTGCGAGCTCGTTCTATATTTCGATCCGGACATCGTCCTATTTTCGCCGCTTGAGGATCTTGTGGAAACTGCGCGCCGTTCGTCGATCGCGCTGACGCCACACCTGCTCGAACCGGAGATCGAGCCCAAGGCGATCGTGGACAATGAGATCTGCGCGCTCCGCCACGGCGCCTTCAACCTCGGTTTCCTCGGCCTGCGTCCGACTCCGGAAGGGCTACGCTTTGCCGAATGGTGGGCCGACCGCACGGCGCGCTTCTGCCGGGCGGATACCGCATCGGGTCTATTCACGGATCAGAAGTGGATCGACCTGGCCCCCGGATTCTTCGAAGAGCTGGCCATCCTTCGCAACCCGCGCTTCAACGTCGCACCGTGGAACCTCTCGCGACGCTGCGTGACCGGCGACTTCGACGCCGGCTTCCGCGTCGATGGCAAGCCCTTGGGCTTCTACCATTTCACGGGCTTCGACAGCGGGGCACACGAAATGGTCGTTGGCGCGTATGCGCCCGACAACCAGGCTCTGCGAATGCTCGTGCAGTGGTACGTGCGGCGCACCGCCGAGCTTTCGGTCCCTGGTCCGCCTTCCTGGAGCTACGGCACCTACGCCGACGGAACTCCGATCGAGTCTGCGCATCGCCTGGTGTATCGCGAGCGGACGGACTTGCAGGCTGCTTTTCCCGATCCTTATTCGACGGAAGACGGTGGAGTGCTTCGGTGGATGCAGACCTCCGGGCCCGTCCAGTATCCGAAGCTCTTGTGGTGATCACTGTGGAACGGGAATCGGTGCAATCAGGCGTGGGGAGCCCCCTGCAGGCGACAGGCTTGCGTTACGCAGGCCGGATCGACCTGAACAACTCCAATCACCCTCACACGATGGCGATCCTGGAAGTGCGGCCCGGCAGCCGCGTTCTCGACATCGGGTGCGCTGCAGGCGACGTCGCCAGAATTCTCTCGCAGCGCGGCTGCTCGGTCTGGGGAGTCGAGAACGACCGGGTTGCGGCCGAGCTGGCACGAGCATACTGCAAAGGGGTCGTGCTCGGCGATATCGCGGATCTCGACCTAGAAGAGACCCTCGCGGGGACGGCGTTCGATGTGGTGCTCTTCCTGGACGTGCTGGAGCATTTGCTAGATCCGGCTGCGGCGCTGAGGAAAGCGGCAGGGGTCCTGGCCGCGGACGGCAAGGTCCTGGCGTCCATCCCTAACGTCGCCCACGGGGCCGTACGGCTCCAGCTGCTGGGCGGCCGGTTCCGCTACACAGACGCCGGGCTGCTCGATCGGACGCACGTGAAGTTCTTCGACTCGGCGGGCGTCGAAGAACTCTTCAAGAGCACCGGATACCTTGTCGAGGAATGCCGGCGAGTGACTCGATCTCTGGAAGAAACGGAGATCCGGGTGGATCTTGACGCATTCCCCTCCGAACTGCTCGAAATGATCTCCAGGGACCCTGAGGCACTCACCTACCAGTTTTTCGTCATAGCCCGGCCGATCGCCGGAGCGCGGAGGGCTCCCACCGATGCTCGGCCGCTTCCCGCGCGACCTGGCGAGCCTGCGCAGCCCCTGGGCGACTCCTGCACCGAGCTCGGGAGCTGGCAGAAGGGGGAGGTCGCGAGCCTCGATGCGGTTCTGGATCAGGTCCGGAGCGAGCGTGAAGCTCTGCTTCACGAGCGCGAGACGCTCCACTCTATCCTGGAGCGCGAGCGGGCGGAAACCGCGAGCGAGCGCCAGAGGATCTCCCGCATCCTCTCCGGCAGCCTTCAGTTAATGAATCGACTCGAGGCCAGCCGCGCGGAGATCGAAGAAGCCCGCCGCGCGGAGATCGAAGCCGCTCGAGACGTGGCAAGTCGACTCGAAGCCCGCCGCGCGGAGATCGAAGCCGCTCGAGGCGTGGCAAGTCGACTCGAAGCCAGCCGCGCGGAGATCGAAGCCGCTCGAGGCGTGGCAAGTCGCGCGCTGGCCACGGTCACGCGGGAACGTGACGCCTGCCGAAAGGACATTGAGCGGCTCGCCCGACAGGTCGCAGATGTCTCGGCGAAGCTCGTGCGCCAACGCGAGGCCTTCCATGGAACGTTCTCGTGGCGAGTGACGCGACCCGTGCGGGCCGTCTCCCGGCTCGCACGCAAGTTGGTCGGACGAAGGTAGAGTATTAATAGGATTCTTTAGAACAGCACGCGTGTCCATTGACAGACATGCCAAATATGATCGCGGGAACCGGGTTGACAGCCACGAGCTTTCAACCACGTAATCTTCACATCACCCACTCCTGGGGTGGCGGCACGTCGCGCTGGGTAGAAGATTTCTGCCGCTTTGATCCTTACTCGGAGAATTTTGTCTTTGAGTCCTTGACCTTTGCCGAATGCTACGGTCTGTCGTACCGCCTCACGGAAGGACGAACGCTTCGCGTTGTGCGCGAGTGGACACTTCAGCGGCCAATCGCGGAGGTTGTCGTCTCCCACAACGAGTACGCCACCTTGCTGAACCGAGTGGTCGAAGACCTCGGCATCGATTACCTCTACATCTCTTCCGTGATCGGCCATTCGCTCGATGCGTACGCTCTCGACCTGCCGATAACCGTCGTCTACCACGACTACTTCCCGTTCTGTCCCGCGCTCAACGTATACTTCGGAGCGATCTGCCAGACCTGTAGGCGCGACGAGCTTGCTCATTGTCTCCGTGAGAACCCGTTTTCGCGCATTTTTCGGCGACATGACGAAGCCTACTGGACCGAGGTCCGCGAGGCCTTCTTTGAGCGATTTGAGCGGCGCGCTGCGCACCACGTAGCACCCACCCGAGGTGTCGTCGAGAATCTCCGGCGGCTCGATACACGATTCGAGCGGTTTGACTTCTCGATCATCCCACATGGTGTGGCATTCGCGAAGGGCAATGCCTTTGGCGGCGCGGACGACGGCCGTTGTCTCCGCTTGATCGTCCTCGGCCACCTCCACCTCGGCAAAGGTCTCGAGACCATACGGCGGATCTTCGACGTACTCCGCTGCCTCGCGGACCTCTATTTCGTCGGCAGCGGACAGGGAAGCAACGCATTTGCGAATCGTTTCGGAGTGCATGTGACCCCGTCCTACGACCACGCCGCCCTGCCCGAGATCCTTACCTCGATCCGTCCAGACGTGGCGCTACTTCTGTCCGCGGTACCCGAGACTTTTTCCTTCACGCTATCGGAACTCTGGGCCCACAACGTCCCCGTGGTGGCGACCCAAGTGGGGAGCTTCGCCGAACGGATCACACCGGAGCTCGACGGCTTCCTCGTCGGGGGAGCGGACGAAGCGATCGCGGACCAGATCGTGGAGCTCGATGCCCACCGCTGCCGGCTGCGTCGGGTCGCCGACTACTTGGCCTCGCGCGGCGTTCGAGACGTCGGCGCGGAGATCGACGACTACTACAAGCTCCAATCGGGGTTCGCGGACGCGCTGGAGCGTCGGATCGAGAGTCGACTCGCTTCTGAACGACGCTGAGGTCGAAGCTCGACTCCATCACGCCGAACCGGTTGCCCTCGAAATCCCCGCGGATATCCAAGTCTTGTTGCGAGCGAAGCAACGGGCGTGGCAGCGGTCAGCGCGCACAGGGGCTATCTCCTGATTCCATTGTTCATCGCGGCGCGCGTGCTGCACAGATGTCGCGACCGACCAGGGCCGGCACGATCACGAGGGTCGCAAGAACGATCAGGTACGCCGGAACGCGTAACGATCGATCGACGCCAGGGTGAGAGGAGGAACCATGTACAGCACCGGGATCCCGCACAAGGCGCCGACCTGCCGATGCCACAGCACCACGGCCACGAGCAGCCCGGCGAGCGTTACCAGGCTCGCGAAGACGACCAACTGATCGTACGGCACTGCCAGCGTGCGGATCCCGGCCGAGGGGCCCGGCAGTAGGAGCCGGGAGGATCTTCGATAGCAGCGATGATCTTCAAGGTGCCACCGCCCCGGGGGCACTGGTCGGCGTCGATCTCGAACACCCGTTTACGAAAGCCCTTCCTGGCTTTCGCCCTTCGGGCCGGCATTCGCCGTTCAAAACCGCTCCGCTGTAACAAACTTCACCAAGATGGAGGGATAATCAAATGGAATGGAAAATGATGGCGTTCATTTATGCCTCTTTTTGAATTCCAACATGGATATAAATGTGAATATTGAAAGAGCGGTCGTTGTATAGAAAAGCAACCTAGCGTCCGCAGCATTACCATATACAACAAGGCCGGCAAAATAAAAAATGGCCGACAGGAAAATGGTCAAATAGCCTGCCGTCAATGCTCTAACCCGAACCATGTAAATGAAAGAGCCGATTGAGATGAGATATAAGAACCAAGGCCTAAAAAAAGGCAGTTGAGAACCATGAACTATGTACGCGGAGGCTGCGTCACGTAGTGAAGATTCCGGCAAACTGTATCCGTAATCATTGTTGTCAATTGACGGATGCGTAATTAGGAATTGAGCCCCTTTGTTCGCTCCAACCAGATATTTTGTCAGTTGGAGTTTGTGATTGAAAAAGCAAACGGGATGATGCAGCGCAACACTAAGCCATATTTTGTCGATTCTACTATAGACATCCCGCCTATCCAGCAAACCTTTTGAAAGGTTTGCATGCCTTGGGTCATACACACTTCTTATTTCAGTAAGAGACAAAGTTGGTGCCACGTCGGCGAAAAGATTACTACCCACACACAGGCTCGCTCCAGCAACATCAAGGACTCGTACAGATCGAATAATGATATCACTACTATTACTCAGCCTCTCAAAGTTAGGAAGAGAATAATTATCCAACAGAGTTTTCGTGATAAAAACTGTACTTGTTAGCACCGAGCCCAACAAAATTACACCCAGCCATAAATGTATGGGACGCTTCAGCACACGTGAGCATACGACCAACGCAAGGTAATAAAGCAATGGAACGGCGCCAGTGATGGCGTTATGCCGTGAGCAAACGCCGAAAAATATTATGAACAGTGCCAGCAACAATAAAAAAATAAACCACCACCTGTTTATTACAGACCTCATGAACGCGATGACAGCAAAGCCTGCCAGAAAAAAAGCTGCCATCAGAACGTCCTTCCAAATAACCGCTACAGTGCCAAGCACTACAGGAATACTTAAATAGATAAGCAAGAATGTCGTTGCGTAGGCAATTGTTTTTGTAAAAAGAAATAGGACAACAAAAATAGAAAAAAGCAGAAGGAATACCTGAGAAAAATGCATTGCAGATGGATTGTATGACACCAGATCAACAACGCGCCAGACGTAACTGACCATCGGCGGCCACAGCGAATCTGTTACCCCGTTTCTTGCACCGCGAAGCGCATATAGGGTGTCATACGACATAAACCCTGGATAGAATAACGCAGCAACCCCTAGGGACATCAACAAGGGTATCGTTAATAAGTAGACTTTCTCTCTTTCTAGCCGCATTTTGTCGCCCGTAAATTTTCTACACCCCAAACGCGGCAAGGGCCAGAAGAACACTAACGAGGCTTCGCCTCAGACCGACGAGACATGTTATCCTCTTCCGACATAGTCGCTGGTCGAAACCTCTCGACCTTTCGCCCGACACGATGGCCAATCATCGCCCTACAGGTGGGCGCGTAGCGGCTGCCGACCACGGGACGCTGGGCTTCAAGGCAACTGCCATCATGGGGAGCGTCGAGATCAGTTAAGATCGTCGAACGGGCATCTGCCCCCGATCTTCTCCTAAACTGCTTATTTGGGGGAGAGGGGTTAGTGTGCAATCCTGTTCAAAACTTGACTCATGTACATCGTATTTCATGATGCAAGTACTCTAGTGATGCAGCAAGTGAGGCGTTCGCCGGAGACGCCGTTCTGAGCACCAGCAACGCGCCGCTCTGCGGGATTAAGCTGGTCAGCATCGCCTCGACTGCCGCGGTCCCGGAGCCGGTGAGCAGGACGGCGGCGTAGTGCTCCGGCGCAAGGCCAGAGACGCCGAGGAGCCGCGCTCGGATATCGTCCTGTAGATCGCCGCACCGGCCGCCGTGGCCACGGCATCGCCCTCGTTTGCCGAGGAGATATAGGTGAGCCGCTCGTCGTTGATGACGTAGTTGATGAAGGGCGTGAGGAACGAGCAGGGGACACAAGCATACCATTCGATCCCGCGGCTGCGCGCGGCTTCGACGAAGTCCTGTGCTTCGATCATCCTCGTCCGTTCCGAAGTACGAGCCTGCCTTACGGTGCGAGCCGGAAAAAACTGCCAGCAGTTACTGGAGGTCCGGGTAGAGGGCGACGAGACCCAGCTCGCGCGTGATCTCTCGGAGGGCGGCCTCGCCGGTCTCGCGGGTCGCGAGCGAAGGATCGCCGCGCGCACCGATCCGACTCCAGTCTGGGCCGGAGCCCGGGTCGACATCGAAGACGACCGGCTGGTAGAAGACGGTCGCGGGGGCGTCCGGCGCATGGCCGTAGTCGGCCTCCGCCCGCTCCATCCGCACGGCGTCCGGCTCGATGGCGAGGACGAGCGAGGTCTCGAGTTCGTCCGCATGGCCGCCGAGCTTCTGGCGGAGCCGCGGCCGGACGGCTCGCCCAAGGGTGGCCAGGTCGGCGATCGCGACCCGCACGCCGTGGACCGCATAGAAGTCCCGCACGACGATCCGGATCGGCGCCTCGGTCGAGACCCCGGTGTTGATGATCGCCAGCCGGCGCGCCCCTTGGCCGACAAAGCCCGTCAGGACATCCGTCACGAGCGCCATGAACGTGTCCGCCCGGAGGTGCTGGCTCCCCGGGTAGCGGATGAAGGCCGGGTAGTAGCCGAACGAGATGACCGGCGCGACGAGCACCGGCAGCGCCTCGGCGACACGCCGGCCGAGTTCCCGTGCGACCAGGTAGTCGGTCCTGAGCGGGAGGTGTGGCCCGTGCTCCTTGGCCGCCGCCCCTACCGGCACCACGACGACGGCCCCCGCGGTGATGCGCGCCCCGGCCTCCGGCCAGCTCAGATCCTCCAGGAACGCGCCCAGCATCGTCGTCACTTCTCCTGGAGCCGCTCCATGGTGTCGAACATGCGGCCGGTGATGCGCCCCATCAGCTCGTGCTGCGGCTCGTCCTTCACGCCCGGCGCGCCGGCGTGAGGAACAAGCAGGGGACACAAGCATACCATTCGATCCCGCGGCTACGCGCGGCTTCGACGAAGCCCTGCCTGCGCTTCGATCATCATCGTCCGGTCTCCAGTATGTATACTAAGCGTGCACTATAGTGTGGATCGGGTGTCATAGGCCATGTCACATCGTGTCAATGTGATCCTGGAGGACGAGGTTTGGGCGGCGCTGGCAAGGCTTCGGCAAGGGGAGCTTCGTCAACCGGACGAAAGCCAAAGAACACCCGCCGCGAGGAAATCGTCCGGGAACTGGAACGGCTCCGTAGCCGGCTGCCGCGGCTCGAGGGCAATGCCGCACAGTGGATCCGCGAGGAGCGAGATAGCCAGTGATGACGACCTGTGTCCCAGACGCTTCTCGCGATTAGGTATTAAGCGATGGGGTGGTCTTGCCCACAAATTGCCAACGTTGAAAGGATTGCATAGAGCTTGTAATCTTTACAAGGGTACTCGAATAACCCTAACGCGGCGCCCGCGGTAATGTGTCTTAAACGGGTCTTAAGGTTCAGCTTTTCTGCAGCCCCGTATATTCGAGCTCGGGCATGGATAGTGCCGCGGAAATGGGGGCTGTCCCTACGTCTGGATTCTGGCCATTCCGTGGTCAGAATCACGAAGTCGGAAACGCGCCATAATCGGCGAATACTGTATTCTTACGGCGGAAACGGGGTCGGAGCAATGGCAAGTCATGTGAAACAACACGAAGAAGGGCGGGGTACCCACCTCGCCGATTATTGGCCACTCATCAGCTTGATCGTATTGACCTTACTCGCTGCCGGGGCGCTTCAGCTTCAGGCTCCCAGCGCGATGCTTTTCATGCATTATTTCATGGGCCTGTTTCTAGTCATTTACTCCATGTTCAAGATCTTTGATCTCAACGGCTACGCTGATGGCTTTGAAATGTATGACCTCCTAGCCAAGCGGGTGCGGGCATACGCCTATGTGTATCCCTTTGTCGAGCTTGCACTTGGACTGGCGTACCTGGCCTTCTTGTACCCGGTTGTCACTTACATCATCACCCTCGTCGTGTTTGGCTTTAGCGCGCTAGGGGTATTCGATGGGGTCCGTCGCGGTCTCGACCTCGACTGTCCTTGTATGGGCAGCGTGCTCAAAGTCCCGCTCAGCACGGTCAGTCTGGTGGAGAACGTCGGCATGAGCTTGATGGCCCTCGGCATGTTGATCATGCGGTTCGGCTAGCCGAGTATCCGCTGGCGCTGCCCGATCTCTCGGCCTAGATTCGGGCGACGACCCGTGTGAGGAACTGACGTGATATTGGGCAGGTTCACGATGGCGATGGACGACTCGCGCCTTAGCTGCCCGGACCGCACTCCAGGTCTTGAGGCCGCTCCGGGGGCATGGTGTAGAGCTCCGAGCATAGCGTCCGGACCGCGCTGCGGATCCCTTCCTCCAGGACCGGATGGTAGAAGGGTAGATCAAGAACATCTGCCGGAGTAAGCTCTCTTTGTATGGCCCAGGCGAGCAAGTGTGCCATGTGCTCGACACGCGGTGCCACCATCTCGGCACCGATCAAGGTTCCGGTCTCACGCCGGGCATAGATGCGGATCAAGCCGGCGTTTTTTCCGATAACGCGAGCGCGACCCTGATCGCGATAATCGATGCTTCCGATCGCGACATTGCCCAGACCCGTAAAACCCGTGCCCACAACAGCAAGCTGAGGATCGGTGAAGACAATGGCCAAAGGGGTTCGGCGCGTCTTGGCCTCGACCGTGGGCCAGGAAGCCGCGTTGATCCCCGCGATGCGGCCTTCATCGGCGGCCTCGTGCAACAGAGGACGATCTCCGTTGACATCACCGGCGATGAAGATAGGGCTATCTCCGCATTGCATCGTTCGGGGATCGAAACGCGGTGATCCGCGTCCATCCAATTCGAGCCCTGTCCTCTCGAGGCCAAGTCGCCCAAGGTTGGGCGGCCGGCCCGTCGCCGCCAGGATCCGTTGGAAGCTTTCTTCACCTGCGCCTCCACTGGTCCGCCAACGCACGCGCACGCTATCGCCGTCTTTTTCAAACTCGGTCTCCGCTTTCAACAACAGGGGCAACTCTTGTGCGATGATGTTTCTGGCGGCGTCGTTGACTACTGGGTCGCGCAACGGGCCGATGCTATCCCCTTGGCTGAATAAGCATGTGCGTACGCCCAGCCGATGCAAGGCTTGCCCTAGCTCCAAACCGACCGAGCCGGTACCGATCAGCCCGATGGAGCCTGGCAGGTCTTGCCACTCGAATAAATCGTCGCTTACCAGCACGTGCTCACGTACTGGCTCTAATGAGCGCGGGATCGAGGGATGGGAGCCGGTCGCGATCACGATCGCCCTTGCTTCGATCCGGGTACCGTCGTCAATCTCCAGCGTGTTAGGGCCTACGAACCGGGCGTAGCCTCGCAGAAGTTGCTTATTTGGGATTTCCCTTATGGAGTCGAGCACGCCACTGACAAAGCGGTCTCGCTCGCGCTGCACCCGTTGCATGACGGCTCGCCCATCGACGCGCGCCCCGCCCGGGATATCTATGCCAAACTCACCCGCCCCCGCCACCGCGTGCGCCGCCTCCGCTGCAGCGATGAAAAGCTTTGAGGGCATGCATCCGACACGCGCGCAAGTGGTCCCGTAAGGCCCCGATTCAATCAGTACGACTCGAGCGCCTGCCTTCGCGGCCTCGCGGCGGGCCGCTAAACCCGCAGTGCCTGCCCCTACGATGGCAACATCGACCGCACGTGTCGTCATAATCTCATTAGAATGCAAAGAATTGGGATTAAACAGTATTCAGCATCCTATTTGCGTAGTCCTTGCCGGACGTCGGAGGAGGGCAAGGGCCTACCTTCTTGCTTGTAGAGATCGATGGTGTCATCGACGATCTCGCAAAGCTCGGCGAAGACTTGGCTTTCGCCATCACCGTGACATCCGCCGTAGAACAGCCCCGGACAGCTTCCTACGAAGCATTGCTCCTCCCCGGACCATTCGACGATCTTGACATAGAAAGCAGTCTCTTTCATTGCTGTGCCTCCTCCAACGCCGCTATACATTATTCATTCGTCTCGGCGAACAACCGGCTGACCGCCCGCATCGGCAACCAAAGCAGGAGCGGTTGGTCGAGCAATGTATTCGAATTCGTACCGAGCATAGAAGCGCTTCGCCTGATCATCCTTGGCGTCGACCAATACGGCCACGACGCCCACCTCATGGGCGACCCGTAGGCAGCGGTGCAAAGCGTCCATCAGCAGGTGCTTTCCGAGTCCTTGCGCTCGCGCGCCACGATCGACGGCCAGCCGTGCCAGGCGAGCGACGGGAAGCGGATAGTTCGGGAAGCGCTTTGCGGCTTCCGGAGACAGGTTGGCTCTGTCGATACCGCCGACGGTGAGCGAATAGTAGCCGAGGATGCAGGCTGGGCGCCTCGTCTTCGACCGCGACGAACGTGCGCGCTATGCCCGATCCCTGATTCTGGCGAGCATAGCGCGCGAGATAGTCGTTGAGGGCAGGTTCGCCGCAATCGAATGCACTGCGGTCATGTTTCCGGTCAAGCGGCACGATGCGCCACTCAGCCGGCATCGCGACTCATGCGGCGTTCACGGTAGCGACTAGCGGCGGCTTCCAATCGCGGACGAGGCTTGTCGGCTTCGTCGAGGGCAGCGAGGAACGCTTTCCAATCTCGTGACGAGAGCGTGACGGTTTCATGTTCCCCGATGACTTGCTTGGCGTGGTCGGACGCGACAGCAACGAGAAAGCTCGACAGGGACATGCCGGAGTAGGCCGCTGCCCGCGACAGCAAGGTCTTGAGGTCGGCGGACACGCGTAAATCGATGCGCTGGTCCCGTTGTGTCATATTGGCTCGCATGGTAGGCACCTCTCAGACCCATAGTCTAACACGTACGGACAATGTACGGCATGGCTCGCGGGTCGCCGATTCATGCAACCGGAGGATATACCGACCGCGTACGGGGAATGTGGTCACCACTCGAGGGTAGCATCGCTCCCGCCAAGGGTACCGACGGGTTCCTGTGACCCATTATGCCATCGACGAGGGGATCGCAGCCAAGCGCGCACCGGGCGCATGAATCGCCTGTGCCATGCGCACAGCGCACGCTTGGCGTTCAGAGCTGCCTAGAACGAGAAGTTGACTCCCACGGCAAAGCCCTCGGTGACATCTCCGGCATCCTGGACATTGAGCTCATCGAAGTCCGTGCTGATCCTCTGGTAGCGATACCCGGCGTACGCCGTGGCCGCCGACAGGGGCATGTGCGGCATCAAGCGCTCCACCCGTGGGTGTAGGAGAATCCCACCTCGGCGACATTGTAGGTGGTGTCGAAGTCGGGAGATGTCTCGCTGGGGAAATCTCCTTCTTCGAACACAGTTCTAATCTTAGTGTCCATGAAACCGTGAGCGTAGCTGCCATACATCCCGAATCCGCCGCCGATGGGCACCGATGCAGCGATACCGATCGTCGGACCTTCAATGTCGATATCGTCGAACGTTCTAAAGCTGAAAGTCCTAGAAGCAGCCGTGCCAGGACTATCCGTAACAGTGGTTGTAGTATCGAACTCCTGGCGTACCTTCTTGTAACCACCGAGGATGGCGACATAGGGATGGACGTAGATGCCCGCCGAGGCATCCCACTCGTATCGCTCTCCCGAGGTTTCGAATTCGGTCCGGGAAAGTGTTTCCTCGGTTACTTCCACAAAACTAATTCGCCGCACTATTGCCTCCGACGTGCCAAAATCAAAACCCGTCTTGGAGTAATAGCTCCCCGTCACGATCAGCCACTGGTATCGCACCGATAGCTGCGGGATCGGGACCGGCTCGCGGTCGGACTCCTGCGCGTCAGGTGCTGAATCGGAGGCAATGATAAGCTCAAATTGCGGAGTGAACGCGTCACTGAACGAATGAACCTCCTCTCTCGCGACCACTCATTCAGCGACACCTTGGTCCCCAGCGCTACAGAGAGGTCCCGGTCCCAGTCCGGGGTGAGCAAACCCGAGAACCCGTCCCATACGGTCGCCCCCCCGCGGCCTCGTCGGCGAACGCCAGAGGGCCTGTCAGTACGGATAGCGCGACGGCGCCTAGGTACATTGTCTTGTTCATGGTGATAATCCTCAGTCCAATGGGGCGATGCCCGCTTATGGTGATGAAGCCGTTATTGCCGGTCCTTGTCGCGTTGACGCGTCGAACCGATGGGGTAGAAAGGGCAGTGAGGCTTGCTCACGGCGAGCGTCCCCGGTGACCATGCCCGAACCGCGGGCTCGATCAGGGGCTGTCCCCCCCCCCCGAGTGTATGTTTAGCACGACAACCGACTGTGCGCAAGTGGTCGCCATACAACATCAGTGCGGGAGCTTGAGATCCATGCTTACCTGTCATAGCCTGGTAGGGCCTACGTAGAGGGCAAGGATTCCTACGATGGTAGCCACATTGACCAGCAAGATGCAGTCACCCTGCCCAAAGGGATCCGCGAAAAGCTCGGTCTGAAGGCAGGATCGAAGCTGGACTTCGAGTTGTTGCCGGACGGTACCGTCAAGCTACGCCCTGCCAACCTGACCGCGCTCTCGATCATGGGGATGCTGAAGCGACTGGGGCAGCGGCCCGTTTCCATCGAGGAGATGGACGAGGGCATTGCCGCGTTTCTGGAGCGAAAGCACGGGCGGAAGCGGTAATGATCGGCATCGATCGGGCTATGCGTCCGGTAGCCGGCGTTAAAGTGTTGTGGCATCGTGGACATGCAAGGGTTCCACGGTCGATAGCGCTCTAGGGTCGATGGACGTGCCAGCGTTCGTGTTGGAACACGAAGCCGCGATCCGTCTCGCCTTCTTCGCGGGCGTGTTCGCCGTCATGGGCCTGTGGGAAGCGGCGGCGCCTAAGCGCGCGCTCGCGCTCCCGCGGTCGGGCCGCTGGCCCGGAAACGTCGCGCTCGTCGTTTTCGACGCGCTCACACTGCGTATCGTCTTCCCGGGCGCCGCGGTCGGCATGGCGGTGTTGGCGGAGGAACGGGGCTGGGGTCTATTACGTTATATCGAATGCCCCGAGCCGCTCGCGTTTCTGCTGTCTGTGCTGGCGTTCGATCTGGTCATCTATTTACAGCACGTGATGTTTCACGCCGTGCCGCTCCTGTGGCGGCTGCACCGCGTGCACCACGCCGATCTCGGCTTCGACGTGAGCACGGGGACGCGCTTCCATCCCCTGGAGATCCTGCTCTCCATGGGACTGAAGGGTTTCGTGATCGCCGCGCTCGGCCCCCCGCCCGTCGCGGTGCTCGTGTTCGAGGTCCTCCTGAACGCGACCTCGATGTTCAATCACGGGAACGTGCGCATCCCGGAGCGTATCGACCGCGTTCTGCGCCGGTTCGTGGTGACGCCCGACATGCACCGCGTGCATCACTCGATCGAGGAGGACGAGGCCAATTCCAACTTCGGCTTCAATCTGCCATGGTGGGATCGCTTGTTCGGCACCTATCGGGAGGCGCCGCGCGCCCCGCACGAGGACCTGACCATCGGGATCCGGGGCTTGCGCGAACCCGCCGAGGTGGCTCGTTTCTCTGCAATGCTACGCTTACCGTTCGCCGGAAAGCCGAGCGATTACGTCATCAATCGTCGCCGGGATATGTGAGGCGCACGCCAGTTTTTAGCATATTCATACAACGCCGTAAGCAAGCATTGCATCGGCCACCTTCTTGAAGCCCGCGATATTCGCGCCCTTCACATAGTCGACATGGCCGCCCTTCTGGGTGCCATATTCGACGCAACTGTTGTGGATTCCCTCCATGATATCGAGCAGCAGCTGTTGGAGCTCCGCCTCTTTCCATGAACGCCGCTCCGAATTCTGGCTCATCTCGAGGCCGGACACCGCGACGCCTCCGGCGTTGGCAGCCTTGCCGGACGCGTAGAGGATTTTCGCGTCTTTGAAGACGTGCACGCCTTCCAGATCGGTCGGCATGTTCGCCCCTTCCGAGACCGCGATGCAGCCATTCTTGACCAGCGTGC
>JALZID010000297.1 GCA_030860485.1 Pseudomonadota bacterium
GCGCTCGGCTTGTAAAAGTACTCTTCGAGGAAGTGATCGAGGAGGTTGGCGAGCGCGGGCGGGACGGTGTGGTTGTATTCGCCCGACACGATCACGTACGCGTCCGCCGCCTTCACGCGCTCGGCCAGCCGCTCGAGCGACTCCGGTGCGCCTCCCGGCGGATATTCCTTGTACATCTTGTCGAGGAGCGGCAGCCGGCACTCGATCGGATCGACGAGGAAGACATCGTGCCCGCGTTCTCGGCACTTGTTGGTGATGAAGCGCGCGGCCTTGATCCCTTGCCGCGTCGAGCGGACGGACCCATAGAGGACGAGCAGGTTGAGTTTCATGAGTTCCTCCTTCGGAGAGCTTGCCTCGTTTATCCAACAGTACCGCCCGGCTCGATGAGTGGATTCCCTCCAGCTCAAGCGGCCTTGGGCTGGAGCAGCGATCTGAAGTAGAATTGGTCGGGCAACGTTGAGTGAGTATAGCAATGGGAACTCATTAAAGATAGCAGGAGCAGACCACGGCTGCCTCATAGCTGGCACTTCCCACGCTTCGAAGACCACCCAACGACCGCTCCTGGCTGGCAAGCGATCAGGATGTCGAGAAGTCGTAACCCGACCCAAAGCAGCCTTTCATATTTTGTCGAGACCAGTTGTTCGATAGGCCTCGGTAACATCTATAACATCCGGGGCGATTCAACCCGCCTATCGAGAAGTGCAGGGTATGCCCAGCCGATGGGACCCAAAGCAGCATTACGAAGACGAAAAAGGCCCCCAATCTCATTAGATGGCTTTCTTGTTGGACTACGGTTACGATGGGCGAGTACTAGGCGAGACGGGGACGTGACTAGTGGTTGCTGAACAATGCTATTGGCTCTTGTGCTTTGTGCCGCCCGGGGAGACCACGAGTCCAAAGATATTCGGGTTCTCCGAGTTCATAGGGACGCTTGCACTGATGGTGCTGGTCTGGACACTCGCGGATGTGAAGTACCGCTTCCGGGTCGCGGTGGCTTCCGGAACGTTGTACCTGACGACCTTTGCGCTGATGGCGGCTATCGGCGTCTTGTCGCTGTTGACGGAAGTATGGCGCGCTCAAGGTTGGTGGGTCCCTCGCATGGCCGGGTTGAGTTACGCCCTGTGGCAGATGATCCTGGGCATGTTGTTCTTTGTGACTTTCCTGACTTGGATGTGGTACGCATTCATTCGGCCTCCGGTCTATGGGAGGAGGAACGCGAAGCGGTATGTCCATCAGCTTTATCGGGTCACCCTTAAAGGGTCTCCCACGGAGTTGCCTGTCATCGCGGACGAGCTGTCGCGCTCGGCGAAGACATTGATTCACTACGCGAGCGACAGGGGCGAGTTCAAGAACGACAAGGAGGAGGGAGCAGCGACAGACGATTCCAAAAAGAAAAACAAGGTGCCAGAGGTAACGGGCTTCGCCGATGACATCCTCTTACTTATCGCAGACAAGAAGTTCTGTCGCTATATTGTCAAATCGTCGCCCATTACAGCCTTGGCGTTCTTTCAGGAGATAGGATCAACCAAGAAGTACGGCGTTCCTATCGAGATATTCGCAAAGAACATCACCAACGAAGCTTTGGAAAACAAAGACTCGTTCCTGTTTCACGAATCTGAGGGGTATCACTCCGGATTGATTGGCTATCACAAGCCACTTAGCCAAGCCATGTACGCGAATTACAAAATGGTCGAAGCCATAGGGACGCTTCTTGATCCTGATATTTCGGGAAAGATAAAGTGGGGTGCTTTGCAGTGGGAGGCATACTGCCGAATCGTTTTGATGACATTTCGCAACTATGTCGAGCATGGCCATGGTGGGCATTCTTTCGTTCTTTATCGTGCACAGGGTTATATCGAACACGCGGTGTTTGACCTCTATAAAATAAACGGAATGGTAGCCGGCACGTGGGACGATGAGGTGCGTCACCGGCTGGGGGTCGTAGTGCGCTTCCTTAAGGACGCTATTAGGATTCTTAATGAAAAGGGGAGCCCGAGGTACGTGGAGCTGAGGGTAAGGGATGACCACCGTGTCTCTAGCGTTTACGACAACATAGCCAAGATGATATTTGAAGTGATGTTTGCGGCATCAGCGGTAAGAGCGCCAAGAGACCTTTGCTGGTGGATCCAGCACAATTCTGTGTGGGGTGAGGTGTTTAATTTTAGTAATAGGGATGGAGTAGCCTCGAAGATCATACACTTCAAGGTGCGTCGCCTTCTCTATAATGAAATAGTGGACATGTCGAGGTTCCCAAATTTCAAGGGTGCGAAGATACTTGGGTTTGTATTAAATGTATTAGGGCTCAGATTCCGAAAAGAAAAGTATTTTCGAGACAGTAACGCGCTCCATAAGGCGGTTCTGTCTTGGACGAGAAGAAACTATGCTTGGCTTTATACCTATAACCCCCGCGTTGCAGAGGCTTGCCTTGTCGATGGCATCACCTACGACCAAGCGAACCTGCGTCTTGTTCAGACATATCCCGCAGAAGGTCTGCGGCGCGAGGCTGCGTATGTATATCTCGAACTTGATCCACCATCACTGAGTTCGGGAGTTAAGGACTAACGAGGCTCTGCCTCAGACCGACGAGGTGTATAATCTCGCAGCGACATAGCAAGCGGGCGACTCGCTGCTCGGACACATCGCCTAGGACGATCAATATCACCGCTCGAAGCGCTGAGCGGATTGCGGGCTCCCTCTCGGGACCGCGCCCTTTCAAGGCAACCATCGTCGCGGTGTCGTAGATGCGTTTGCTCGCTTTGCGGCTTGAGCGAAGCCTCTTTCCCTTTGCGACGCGGCGCAATGGGGTAGGGGTTTTTTTGTCCTGCGATCAAAAACTTGACTCATTTGCATCACATTTCATGATGCAAGTACTCTAGGCAGAAATTGTGCGCCCGCACAAATTGGCTGTATCTGTCGTCGGACCATCAGTGACTGTCTGCCTTCTGGCCGCAAGCGGACCGAGCGAAAACCTGCCCCAAGCGAACAATCAATTCTCGAAGTCAGCATCGGGCCTGCGCCAATGTCACGAGCCAGGTCGGATGCCGTCACCCCAATCTCGGTCAGTTCGTCGGACAGGATCTCGCCCGGATAAATGGCAGGCCCACCTAGCTTCACAGTCGCCTCCTAGTGGTAATCCACAATCTCAACATTCGATGGGCCGGAAGCATCGGCCGGCCACTCGAAGCAAATCCGCCACTGCTCGTTGATGCGGATGCTAAGCTGGCCGGCGCGATCGCCGCTCAGCGCCTCCAGCCGATTCCCCGGCAAGGCCCGCAGTGCTTGGAGATGGCGGGCCAGATGCGCTGGCCACGCTTCGGGTCGTATCCTCCGGCCCTTGGGGCAGACCACCGGTCATTAAGCAGGTATCACGCAAGTCGTCGTCTGCGTGCCGCGCCGGCTGGTGTCTCGTGACCCCGGCGCGCTTCAGGCCAAGATCGTAGCGCTATCCGGGCCACGCGTTGCAATTCATCACGGCTTGCACCGCCTGCTGCCTGGACCGCCATTCCAACGGTGACCGTTGCGATGAAGCGGGCGAGATCGGCGGCGTTGGTGTCGGCCGGTAGATCACCATCCGATATCGCGCGCTCGAAGCGCTGGCCTATCGCCGCCTCGCCTGCCTTGCGGCGCGAGACCAGTTCCTGCCGGATGGGCTCTGCCGCCTCTCCGCATGAAAGCGCGCCCTGCACCAAGAGACATCCCGGCGGATGGCACCGATCGCTCAGCAAGTCGACGGCCCCGCCTAGCAGGCGTTCGACGACGGCGCGGGCTGTCGGCGCTTCCAGGGCCTCGCGAAAATAGGCCGCCGGCCCTTCGGCGTAGCGATCGATCGCCTTGCGGAATAACGCCTCCTTGTTGCCAAAGGCGGCGTAGAGGCTCGGACGGTTGATGCCCATGGCCTCCGTCAGATCCGGCAGCGATGTACCCTCGTAGCCCTTGCGCCAGAAGACCTGCAGGGCCCGGTCCAGGGCCCTATCGACGTCGAAGGCTCGCGGACGTCCTATCGGTGCAGGGGGGTTCATCACTTTCATACCGATTGATACTAAAGCCCTTGACAGCTCTTGTCCACGCGTGCATTATATACCGTACGGTACATAACACATGCCCCGGAACCCCTGCGAGGTAGAGGACAGTGACGAATAAACTCGCAGGCAACCACGCCTCGGGGCCCGACTAAAACCCCCTGAACGAGCGCGTCCCCGAAGGCGCGGCACCCCTGCGCTTAGGCCTTAAAGGGCGACCTATGACGGTCCGGCCGATCATCGGTTTCCCGCCGCATGACCCCCCTCCGTTTTTTTAGGTATGCATCCATCGTCAGCGCCTGGTCAGGAAATGCCCTGAGCACCGCCTTGTCGGCGGTCACCAGCGGAACGCCGAGCACCTCTGCCAAAACGACAAACTCGCAATCGTAGGCCGAAAGGCGCGATCTCGCGGCGATCTCGAACACCCAAACGCTCGGCACGAGATGCTCGCTGCCGGCGAGGGTGCGTTCGGCCGCCTCCATGACCTGCATGATCTGCGCCACGGTCAGGCTGCCGTCCCGGAGGTAGCCGACTAAAATGCTGCGCATCTCCGACCGCCACAGGATCGGGACATGCCACTCCGGATCCTTCACACGCACGCCCTGGGCGAGCGCCGTGAGCGGACCGTTCAACCAGCAGTAGGCGATGACGTTGCTGTCCACGACGAGCACGCCCGACCTTGGCGCTTATGGCGGCGGACGTGGGCGTGCTCGATCTTGGGCAGTTTGGCGGTAAAGGCCTTCAGCTCCAGCGCGTGCGCCTCGGGATCCGCGGTGGGCGCCGCCAGGTCTCTTTCCAGCCGCGCGAGGATCTCGCTGTTCAAGCTCCTGCGGCTCTTCTCGGCGCTTTCCTTGAGCCTGGCATGGAGGTGCTCGGGGATGTTCTTGAGTGTCAGTGTCCGCATGGATCATGCTTGGAACCGATTTGGAACCGCCGTAGTCTAGGGGCGCTGATAGGGCCTGTCAACGTGCCTGCACACATAGGTACCCTTTCGCTCTAAAGACCGCATCGAGCCGATTCTGTACGTCGGACCGCCATGCCGGAGCTGTCATAGCCGCGTCAACGGATGAGGACAGGACCATGCGATACACGGCTCGGCATGCCCGGCGGAATTCGTATACCGATTCCCTCGCCTGGGACGGGCGCTGGTAGCTCATCTACGGCGAGCCCTATGCTATGGTGCTGTGCGCCCTGCGGCCTGGCTGGCCCGGAAGGTCCTACTGACCTTCGGCCCGGCCCTCGCCATTAATATTAAAGCCCTTGACAGCCCGCGTCCACGCGTCCATTATATACCGTACGGTACATAACAAAGGACCCGGATCCGCTGGGGGAGCAGGACAGTGACGAAGAAACTCGCAGGCAAGGTCGCATTGATCACGGGTGGATCGCGCGGGATCGGCGCGGCCATCGCGCGAGGCGGCTCGCACTTGACGGTGCTGCCGTCGCCATCACCTACGCCAGCGCGCAGCAGAAGGCCGACGAAGTGGTGCGCGCCATGGAGTCGGCAGGCGGGCGCGCCGTGGCGATCCGCGCCGACAGCGGCGACGCCGGGGCGGTGAAAAACGCCGTTGTCGAGACGGTGCGCACGCTCGGCTGTCTCGACGTGCTGGTCAACACGCGCGGGGATCGCGGTGGTAGCGCCGCTCGACCGGTTCTCGCTCGATGACTTCGACCGTATGGTGGCGGTGAATGTCCGCGCCGTCTTCGTTGCCGTGCAGGAGGCGTCCCGCCACATGAGCGAAGGCGGGCGCATCATCACCATCGGCAGCGTCAACGCCGACCGCATTCCCTTCCCGGGGGGCGGTGTGTACGCAATGACCAAGGCGGCCGTTGCCGGCCTCACTCGCGGGCTCGCCCGCGACCTCGGCCCGCGCGGCATCACGATCAACAACGTGCAGCCCGGCCCGATCGACACCAACATGAACCCGGCGGATGGGCCGTTGGCCGAGGCGATGAAGGGCTGGACCGCGCTGGCGCGTTACGGCCGGGGCGAGGAGATCGCCGACATGGTCGCCTACCTCGCCGGGCCGGAAGCGGGCTTTGTCACCGGTGCCAGCCTGACCATCGACGGAGGTTACGCGGCATAGCCATATATCGCATCGACGAGATGGCTTTGGTACGAAATCACAGAGAGGAGCAATGACATGGCGAAACCCTTAGCAGGCAAGGTGGCATTGGTCACCGGCGGATCGCGCGGGATCGGCGCGGCGATCGCGAAGCGTCTTGCGGCGGATGGTGCGGACGTCGCGGTGAGCTACGCGGCGTCGGCCGACAAGGCCAAGGCGGTGGTCGACGCGCTCGAAGGCCACGGCGTACGCGCGGCGGCGTTCCAGGCCGACCAGGCCTATCCCGGCCAGGTGGAAGGTCTGGTCAAGGCGGTCGTCGAGGGCTTCGGCCGGCTCGACATCCTCGTCAACAGTGCCGGTGTCTTCGTCACCGGTATGGTCGGCGATCGTTCTATGGACATCGCCGGGCTCGATCGGCAATTCGCGATCAATGTCGGCGGTGTGGCGGCAGCCGTGCGCGCGGCAGCGCCGTTCATGGTCGAAGGCGGCCGGATCATTTCGATCGGTTCCGTTGCCGGGAGTCGCGCGCCGTGGCCCGGCTTTGCCGACTATTCGGCGAGCAAGGCGGCCGTAGCTGCCTACACTCGGGGGTGGGCGCGGGACCTCGGCCCGAAGGGCATTACCGTGAACGTCGTGCAGCCGGGCCCGATCGATACCGACATGAACCCGGCCGACGGCGCTTTCGCCGAAGCACAGAAGGCGGGCACGGCGCTCGGCCGCTATGGGACACCCGAAGAGGTCGCCGCCGCGGTCGCTTTTCTCGCAAGTCCGGACGCGGCCTTCATCACCGGCGCGACACTAGACGTGGATGGCGGCTTTAGCGCCTGATCGCACCATGAATTCGTAGCTGCAATGCAAATCGCACTGGCGGCCGCGACGCTGCGCTCTGCCCTGACCCCTGAGGCATTCCGGTCCCAAAAGCCACGAAACATCGTGAACCCGCGAGGACCCCATGCAAGGTTCGTCGGCGAGTGTACCGGGGGAACGCCGTCTTGTGCCGCGCATTGCTGTCCGCTCGGAACATCTCATCGAAACCCTAGCGGATCGCAAAAGCATCGTTTCCAACTCCTGGTCGGCAGCGACCGTGGATCCTTCGGCGTCTGCTACAATCAGCGCCGTGGCACCGATCATCTCCATCTCAAATCTTGCCAAAACCTATGCCTCCGGATTCCAGGCCCTGAAGAACATCACCCTGGACATTCGCCGGGCCGAGATTTTCGCCCTGCTCGGCCCAAACGGCGCCGGCAAGACGACCCTGATCAGCATCATCTGCGGCATCGTGAACCCAAGCGAGGGCGCAGTCTCGGTCGATGGTCACGACATCATCGCGGCGTACCGGACGGTCCGCTCGATGATTGGTCTCGTCCCTCAAGAACTGACCACGGACGCGTTCGAGACCATTTGGGCGACCGTCACATTCAGCCGGGGATTGTTTGGCAAGGCGCCAAACCCCGCTTACATCGAGAAGGTGCTGAAGGATCTGTCTTTGTGGGACAAGAAAGACAACAAGATCATGACGCTGTCGGGGGGGATGAAGCGCCGGCTCTTGATTGCGAAGGCGCTCTCGCACGAGCCGCAGATCCTGTTCCTCGATGAACCAACGGCCGGCGTCGATGTCGAGCTGCGTAAGGACATGTGGCAGATCGTGCGATCCCTGCGCGCGTCCGGCGTGACAATTATCTTGACCACCCACTACATCGAAGAAGCCCAAGAGATGGCGGATCGGATCGGGGTTATGGCAAAGGGTGAGCTCATCCTGGTCGAAAGGAAGGACGAGCTGATGCGCAAGCTCGGCAAGAAGCAGCTCGTGCTTCACCTACATAACAGGCTCGCCAGTATTCCGCCGGAGCTCGCCGCCTACGGCCTGGAGCTGAATGCAGACGGCAGCGAGCTGATGTATAACTACGATACACGCGTCGAGCGCACCGGCATCAGCGCACTCATGAAGGACATCAGCGCGGCAGGGATCGTGTTCACCGATCTCAACACGACCGAGCGTTCGCTAGAGGACATTTTCGTCGATCTGGTGAGAGCATCGAGATGAACCTTCAGGCGGTCCGAGCGATCTACGTGTTCGAGATGGCCCGCACATGGCGCACCTTGATGCAAAGCATCGTCGCCCCAGTGATCTCGACCTCACTGTATTTCGTGGTTTTTGGAGGCGCAATCGGCTCACGCATTGCCGAGATCGACGGCGTGAGTTACGGCGCATTCATCGTACCGGGCCTTATCATGCTTTCGCTGCTGACGCAGAGCATCGCCAATGCCTCGTTCGGGATCTACTTCCCGCGGTTTTCGGGCACGATCTACGAGATTCTGTCGGCACCCGTGTCCCCTTTCGAGATCGTGCTCGGGTATGTCGGCGCGGCCGCCACCAAGTCCGTTATCTTGGGGTTGATCATACTGGCAACCGCGGGCTTGTTTGTGCCCCTGCGCATTGCTCATCCACTCACGATGCTCACGTTCCTGGTGTTGACGGCGCTCACGTTTAGCCTGTTCGGGTTCATCCTTGGCGTTTGGGCCGATGGCTTTGAGAAGTTGCAGGTCGTGCCCCTGCTCGTCATCACCCCACTGACCTTTCTCGGCGGTACGTTCTACTCGGTGAACATGCTGCCTCCATTTTGGCAGACCGTAACGATGGTCAATCCTGTCGTCTATTTGGTCAGCGGGTTTCGCTGGAGCTTCTACGAGATTGCCGACGTGAGCGTGAGTGCAAGCCTGATCGCAACGCTCGGGTTCCTTGCCCTATGTCTAGGCGCCGTGTGGTGGATCTTCAAGACCGGATACCGGCTCAAGGCGTGAGCCCTGTGCGGGTTTTCCCAGATCGGATTCGCTATTGATCGCATTGCGCTTCCTTCATCGGCGCGCGCTGTGTCGCCAAGGTCCGGTTGTGGCCGGCGAGCAACCGGCCCAGGCGGCCGCTTCCGGGTGCGTTGGTCTCAGCCTATACTGAAATATATGGATACGGGCTTTGACCTCACAGGCGAAGAACGTGCCGAGCAGTACCGGACCCTGTTGGAGGTATCGGAGTCGATCGCCGCGCACCGCGACCTCCCGGATCTGTTTCATGAAATCGCTCAAAGCCTGCACCGCGTGGTCCGCTTCGCGTACATGTGGCTGATCCTGTATGACGCCGAGCGCGACGTCATGCGCGTACATCTTCTTGAAGCGGCCAAGCCGAGCGCCGATGTCTTGGGCTGCCAGGACCTACCCGTGGAGGACTCGCCCGGCGGTTGGGCCTGGCAAACGCAGCGGCCTCTGGTGGTCTCGAAGCTTGAGAGCGAGACCCGTTTCCCCAAGGTGACCGCCCTATTGCGCCAGCAAGGTATGCGGTCCTTTTGCGCGGTCCCGCTTACCACCGCGCAGCGGCGGTTGGGCGCCCTCGAATTCGGGAGCCTGGATGAGTCTGCCTATGATGAGGCGGATTTGGATTTCCTGCACCAGGTGGCCACGCAGGTCGCGGTTGCCGTGGACAACGCGCTGAACTATCAGAGCGTACAGCGCTACCAGCAGGCGCTCTTCCGCGAGCGTGACCACCTTCGCCTGCTTCTTGAAGTGAACAACGCGGTGGTCTCCAACCTCGAATTGAAGCCGCTGTTTTCCGCCATCACCACGAGCCTTCGCAAAGTGATCCAGCACGAATACACAAGCCTGGCACTCTACGAGGCCGAGAGCCACCGATTGCGGTTGCACGCCTTGGATTTCCCGGAGGGCAAGGGCTTGATCCACGAGGGCGCCCATGCGCCGATTGAACAGTCACCCGGCGGCCTAGCCTTTACAACACGCAAGCCGGTGCTACTGAATGCGGAGGATCTGGGACGTTTTCAATCGGAGTTCGTCCGGCAGTTGACTGCCGAGGGGGTCCAATCCGTCTGTTGCCTTCCGTTGATCACCCCGAGCCGCATCCTCGGAACCCTGAACCTGGCCAGTTTGCGCGATGGCAATTTCAGCGAAACAGACGCGGATCTGCTAAGTCAAGTGGCCGGCCAGATCGCGATTGCCCTGGAAAATGCCCTGGCCTTTCGCGAGATCGATGAGCTCAAGAACCAGCTCGCGAAGGAGAAGCTCTACCTCGAAGACGAAATCCGCACCGAGTTCAGTTTCGAGGAGATCGTCGGCGAGAGCACAGCGCTCAAGCGTATCCTGAACCAGGTGGAAACGGTCGCCCCGACCGATTCCACCGTCCTCGTTCTCGGGGAGACGGGGACCGGCAAGGAATTGATCGCCCGAGCGATCCACAACCTGAGCGGGCGGCACGAGCGGACGTTCGTCAAGATGAACTGCGCGGCGATCCCGACCGGGCTCTTGGAAAGCGAATTATTTGGCCACGAGCGAGGGGCCTTCACGGGCGCCATCGCCCAGAAGATCGGCCGCTTCGAGCTGGCTCATCAAGGCACGCTCTTCCTCGACGAAGTCGGTGACATCCCGCCGGAGATGCAAGCGAAGCTCCTTCGGGTGTTGCAGGAGCAGGAATTCGAGCGCTTGGGGAGCCCCCGGACCCTCCGCGTGAATGTGCGCCTGGTGGCGGCGACCAACCGCGATCTCGCGCGGATGGTCGCCGACAGAGCGTTCCGCAGCGATCTCTACTACCGTCTGAATGTTTTTCCGATCACCGCCCCTCCCCTGCGGGAGCGTCCAGAAGACATCCCCTTGCTGGTCCGCTACTTCGCGCAGCGCTACGCGCGGCGCATGCGCAAGCGCGTCGAGACGATCCCAACGGAGACCCTGACGGCCCTCTGCCACTATCCCTGGCCGGGCAACATCCGGGAGCTCGAAAATCTGATCGAGCGTTCCGTGATCCTATCGCAAGAGCCCGATCTGCGGGTTCCGATCGAGGAGCTGAAAGCACAGGCAACGGCCACCTCCGACGGGGCAGTTACACTGGAAGCCGCCGAGCGTGACCATATCCTGCGCGCCTTGCGGGAAGCCAATGGGGTGATCGGGGGGTCGGCCGGCGCCGCCG
>JALZID010000298.1 GCA_030860485.1 Pseudomonadota bacterium
CTTCAAGATCGGGGCCCAGGTTCGACTCAGTGTGCGCAAGATCTGGATCGCCTTCTCCGAGGTATATCCCTATGCGCGTCTCTTCCAGGCCGTGCTTGACCGATTGAGGCAAATCCCATTGACCTGCTAGCCATCACGATTGAGCTCGTCACTCTCCGCCTGCCCGCGCCCTGAAACGGCGTCAAGGGCTAGTCTTGCCTGAGATCACGCCTTGCTCCACAGCACCCGCAATTTCTCAACAACAACCGCTTCCCATTCACTCGATTGACCCCGTTTTCACTCGATTGACCCCGTTCGGCGTCCGTACCGAAGCGGTTGATCTGAGGCGTTGCCGTTCTAATGTTCACCATCGATACTTTCAACCTGGGCTCACCCCTTGGTGAGAAACCCGGGCTAGCGCCGTTTGGAGTCAAAGATCGGGCCGGCCTCGAAGCGCGAGCGAGCGAGCCGGCGGTCGCGGGCGAAGAGGGCGGGGTGGGGCGGCCGGCGTCCGAGTGCCGAGAAGAGCAGGAGCAACGCGGTGAGGCCGAGGACGCCGTAGTTTCCCATCGCAGCGTACGGGGTGAGACCGCGGTGGGGGATGACCCGGGCGCTCAGGGCGTAGGGCTGGAACTGCGGCGAGCGGGCAAGCACCCGGCCGCGCTCATCGCTGACCGCCGAGACCCCGGTATTGGTCGCGCGCAGGAGATAGCGGCCGGTCTCGCGCGCCCGCATGCGCGCGATCTGGAGGTGCTGGTGGGGGGCGAGCGAGTCGCCGAACCAGGCATCGTTGCTGACATTGACGAGCAACTCGGCCGCCGGTAAGGCGTCGATGACCTCCTCGCCGAAGGCGTCCTCATAGCAGATCGAGACACCGATCGGGTGTCCAGCGACCTCTAGTAAGGGCTGATAGCGCGGCCCGGCGCTGAAATCGGACAGCGGGATGTCCAGGAAATCCAGGACCCGGAGGAGCGCGTCGGGCAGCGGCATGTATTCTCCGAAGGGCACCAGGTGGCGCTTGCGATACACCCCCGCGTGCCGCACGGACACCACCGCGTTGAAATAATCCTCGGCCTTCCCCGGAGCAAACGGCACACCGATGAGGACCTCCGTGGGATGCCGCCCGGCCAGTTCCCTGACCGTCTGAACATAGGGCGTTGCGGCGTCGTAAAAGAGCGGGATGGCGGTCTCGGGCCACACGATCAGGTCCTTGTCCCAGTGTGGCGCCGACAGGGCCAGGTAGCGATCGATGGTCGCCTGGCGCTCTGCCGGTGCCCATTTCATCGCTTGGGCGATGTTGCCCTGGATGAGCGCGACCTCGAGCGGCTCTTGCGCGGGCCGGGTCCAGGAGACGTGGCCCAGGGCCCAACAACCGGCCAGGAGCAGGCCGAGCCCCCCCAGATAACTCGGCCTGCGCGGCCCGTAGAGGACTTGGCACAACAGACCGGCGCACAGGGCCGCTCCGAGCCCCACGCCATAGACGCCGAAGATCGGGGCAAGCCCGCCGAGCGGCGCGTCGATCTGGCTGTAGCCGAGGCTGAGCCAGGGAAAACCCGTGAACAACCAGCCGCGGGCCCATTCGCCCGCGCACCACAGGGCCGGAAGGCCCAGGATGAAACGCCGTGCCCCGGGGCCTTTCCACAGACGATTGGCCAGGAACCCGACCACGGCCGGGTACGCCGCGAGGATGGCAACGAAGGCGACGGTGACGGATACCGAGAAGGCGAGATGCGGGAGGCCGAACTGGTGGACGCTGATCTGGACCCACGACACCCCGACGCCGAACGCCCCCAGGCCATACAGCCAGCCCCGCCGGGCGGCACGCCCTGCGGATACCCCGGTCCAAAGCGCGAACAAAACCGCCAGCGACAGGATCGCCAGCACTCCGAAGTCGAAGGGCGCGAAGCCGAGTGGCAGCACCGCGCCGCTCGCGAGCGCACCCAGATCGCCGGCAAGCCGGTCTGCCGTGTGGCTCGCGCCATGGGCCGACGTGGTGGGCCAGTGGCTCATCATCCGGCGCGACATCACCGGTACGCTGCCGCGTTGTCTCACAATGGCCATGGCTAGGCGGCGCTCGCCTGCTGTTCCGCTGGC
Organism: Pseudomonadota bacterium; assembly: GCA_030860485.1. NCBI lineage: Bacteria > Pseudomonadati > Pseudomonadota > Pseudomonadota bacterium. The sequence goes on from JALZID010000298.1 coordinate 2,074, forward strand.
GCCTCGGCGTCGCGCTCCGGGCGGCGGGTGACGCGCAGGAGGTGGATGCGGCGCGGATCGGCACGCAGGACCGTGAAGCGCAGGCCTTCTAGCTTGATGGCCTCGCCGCGCGCCGGAACGTGCCCGATCGCCTGCAGCACCAAGCCGCCTATGGTATCGAAATCCTGTTCCGGGAACCCGGTATGAAAATAGCGGTTGAACTCATCGATGGGCGTGCGGGCCTTGACGGTATACCGGTCGTCGCGATGTTTCTTGATATACCCCTCTTCATCGGTGTCGTGCTCATCGCTGATGTCACCGACGACTTGCTCGATCACGTCCTCGATCGTGACGAGCCCGGCCACCTGTCCGTATTCATCGACGATGATGGCCATATGGTTGCGGCTGCCGCGAAACTCGCGCAGCAGGATCTGCAGGCGCTTGCTCTCGGGGATGAACACCGGCGGCCGCAACAGGTTCCGGAGATCGAAGCGCGTGCCTTGCGGTTTGGCGAGGTGCAGAAGCAGGTCTTTGGCGAGGAGCACGCCGACCACCTGGTCGCGTTTGGGGTCGAGTACCGGGAAGCGCGAGTGACCCGACTCGATCACAGTCGGGAGGAGATCGTCGAGCTCGGCGTCGGCCTCGACCATGACCATCTGGGCGCGTGGGACCATGATGTCGCGCACCCGCATCTCCGCCATCAGGAGCGCCCCTTCGATCATGGCCAGGGCCTCGGGATGGATCAGATCGCGCTGCTCCAGCGCGTGCAGGAGCCCCGTCAACTCCTGGCGGTCCTTGGGATAGTAGCAAAAGGCCTTGCGTAACCACCCGAGCCAGGCGCGGAACCGTCGAGTCAGCCTAGATCGGTCTTCGTTCACGAACCTTCGTTCACGGATGGGGACGGCGCGGCATAGGGATCGGAAAAACCCAGCCGTGCCAGGATGTCGATCTCCAGCCTCTCCATCTGTGCCGCCTGTCTTTGGCGATCATGGTCGAAGCCCAGGAGGTGCAGGACGCCGTGCACGACCAGGTGGGCCCAGTGCGCCTGCATGGACTTGCGCTGCTCCCGGGCTTCATGGATGACCAGGGGGGCACAGATCACCACATCGCCGAGGAAGGCCGGATCGATCGCCTCGATCCCCTCGCTCGCGAACGATAGGACGTTGGTGGGCCCGTTTTTGCCGCGAAAACGAGCGTTGAGCGCCGCACCCTCTTCCTCGCCGACGACGCGCACCGTGAGCGCGGCCTCCGTCCGCCGGCCCGCGAGCGCGGCCCGTGCCCAAGCGCGCAGGGCGCGGCTTTCGGGGACCGTCCACCCCTCGCACGCCCGCTGCACGCTGATTCGGATCCTCATCGAGGCCTTTGGGCCCTCGCGGTGTTCTTCTCGCTCATGGTCTTTTCCGCCGCGATCTTTTCATAGGCATCGTAGGCCTCGATCACTCGCTGTACCAGGGGATGGCGTACCACGTCGCGGGCCTGGAAAAACGTGAAGCTCACGCCCGGCACGTCCTTGAGCACGTCGATGATATGCCGGAGTCCCGATCGGCGCCCGGCCGGCAGATCGACCTGGGTGATGTCCCCGGTGACCACCACCGTGGAGCCGAACCCGATGCGGGTCAGGAACATCTTCATCTGCTCGGGGGTCGTGTTCTGTGCCTCGTCGAGGATGATGAAGGAATCGTTGAGGGTACGCCCGCGCATGAACGCCAGCGGCGCGACCTCGATGATGTTGCGTTCGATGTACTTCCCGACCTTTTCGAAACCCAGCATCTCGTAGAGGGCGTCGTAGAGCGGCCTGAGATAGGGATCGACCTTTTGCACGATGTCGCCCGGGAGAAAGCCCAGCCGCTCGCCGGCCTCGACGGCCGGGCGGGCCAGCATGACCCGGCGCACGCCTTCGGCCTCGAGCGCCTCGATGGCACTAGCCACGGCGAGATACGTCTTGCCGGTGCCCGCCGGCCCTATCCCGAAGCTGATGTCATAGCGCTGAATGGAATCGAGATAACGGCGCTGGTTCGCGCCACGCGCCTTCACGGTGCAGCGCGGGGTGCGGATCATGCGCTCCTCGGGCGCCGGGTCCTCGAGCAGATCTCCGATCCCGGCCTGCTGGAGGTGCAGGTGGATGCGTTCCGGTGACAGCAGTTCCTCGGACGTCGTCTGGTAGAGCTGCTCGATCAAGCGGCCTGCCGCCGCTACCTCGCGCGGCAGGCCGATGACCCGAAACACATTGCCACGGTTGTTGATCTCGACCCCCATGCGGCGCTCGATCTGGCGCAGGTGCTCGTCGAACTGGCCGCATAGGTTCGCCAGGCGCCGGTTGTCCGGCGGGCACAGCACGATGTCGCTCGCCAGGGCCTGGGGGAGCTCGGCCTGGGTACTCAAGCGGCCACTGCGGGGCGGGCAAGGCCCTCGTCATTTCCGCGTTCCGATACCGGAACCCCCAGCAATGTATGGGACCTGGCCTCGGTGATCACGACGTCCGCGAACTGTCCGATGAGGTCGCGATCGGCACACAGGTTCACCACACGGTTGTTCTCGGTGCGCCCGAAGACCTGATCCCGATGACTCTGGGGGTCCGCGCCGAGAGGTGATAAATGCTTGCGAGAAAGCCCCTCGACGAGGATGCGCGCCCGCTGTCCCACCATCGCCTCGCTGATGCCTCTGGCGTTCTCGGCGATGCGGTTCTGGAGGCGCGCTAGCCGTTCTTTCTTGACGGCCAGGGGCACCTCGTCGGGCAGGCCGGCCGCGGGGGTGCCCGGACGGCGGCTGTAGAGGAAACTGAAGGAGGCATCGAAACCGACCTCCTCGATGAGGCCCATGGTCCGGGCGAAGTCCCGCTCGGACTCCCCGGGGAAGCCCACGATGAAATCAGACGACAGGCTGATGTCGGGACGGGCCACGCGCAGCCGTCGCACCTTGGATTTGTACTCGATGGTTGTGTAGCCGCGCTTCATGAGGGTCAGGATGCGGTCCGAGCCGCTCTGCACCGGCAGGTGGAGATGGCTGGCGAGCTCGGGGACCTCCGCAAAGGCCGCCACCAGACGCTCGGAAAACTCCAGGGGGTGCGAGGTGGTGAAGCGGATGCGGTCGATGCCGTCGATGGTCGCCACGTAACGGATGAGAAGCGCGAGATCACATACGCTGCCCCTATGCATGGCGCCACGATAAGCGTTGACGTTCTGTCCGAGGAGGGTGATCTCCCGCACCCCTTGCTCGGCGTGGCCGACGACCTCGGTGATGACATCGTCGAAAGGCCGGCTGAACTCCTCGCCGCGGGTATAGGGAACGACGCAGAAGCTGCAATACTTGCTGCAGCCTTCCATGATCGAGACAAAGGCGGTGGGGCCCTTTGCGCGGGGCCTTGGCAGGCAATCGAACTTCTCAATCTCCGGAAAGCTCACGTCGATGACCCGCTCGCCGGTCGCGCGGACGCGGTCCAAGAGGGCGGGGAGGCGGTGCAGGGTCTGAGGCCCGAAGACGATGTCCACGAAGGGCGCGCGCTCCCAGATGGCGGCGCCTTCCTGGCTCGCCACGCAGCCCCCCACTCCGATCACGAGGTCCGGACGGGTCTCCTTCCAGCGGCGCCAGCGGCCCAGCTCGGAGAAGAGCTTCTCCTGTGCCTTCTCGCGTATGGAACAGGTATTGACCAGGATCACGTCGGCACATGCCGGGTCCGCGGTCATGGCCAAGGCGTGCGACTCCCCCAGGACCTCCTCGATCCTGGCCGAGTCGTATTCGTTCATCTGACAGCCGAAGGTCTTGATATAGAGCTTCTGGGCCATGCGCTCCCCGAGACCGCGCTCGCGAGGCCGGTAAGCTACACCCTTTGAGCGGACTTTTCCATCGTTCCCCGACCGCGCCATGGGCGATGTCCGGGCTGCCACGGCGTCCGCCGTTCTGCCCCTCGGTACCCAGCTCACCGAAGACCGGCGCCCGCGCTCTCCGGGCCCGTGTCGCCCCACGCGCGGGGAACACCCGCCTGGAACAGGGACGGTGCGGCCCGGCACCCAGTTTGCACCTTATGTGATGTGGCCGGCAGAGTTTGCCGGTGGAAATCCGGATGACGGCAGGAAAGGTCGCGATTCATGCAACGGACGGCGCTGATCTGGCGCTGGTCCTGAGCGGCGGGGGGGCGCGCGGTGCCTACCAGGTAGGGTTCTTGCGCGCCCTGGCCGAGCATCGTCCCGGGCTCCAGATCCCGATCGTGACCGGGGTTTCGGCAGGGGCCATCAACGCCGCCTATCTGGCCAGCCAGGTGGCTGAGTTTCGGGACAAGGCCGAAACGCTCGGGCGCCTGTGGTCGGGGCTGACCACCGATCAGATCTTCCGGGTCGATATCGCGTCGCTGGCCCGTAATGTCTTGTGCTGGGGGGCACGGCTCTTCATGGGCCAGGCCTCCCGCCACATCCAGGCGCGCAGCCTGGTCGATACCTCACCGCTCTGCGCCATGCTGGACCATCTGCTGCAACCGGTCCACCGGCAGCTCCCGGGCATCGCCCAGAACCTGGTTCACGGGGGACTCAAGGCCGTCGCGGTCACGGCCTCCAGCTATTCGACCGGCCAGTCCGTCACCTGGGTGCAGGGCGACCCCCCCGCACCGGCGCACGGCCAACGCAAGTTCATGCGTTGCAAGCTGCGCATCGACCATATCCTGGCCTCGGCCGCTCTGCCGCTGTTGTTCCCCGCGGTACGCATCAACCGCCGCTGGTTCGGCGACGGCGGCATCCGCATGACCGCGCCGCTCGCGCCCGCGGTGCACCTCGGGGCCGAAAAGATCCTCGCCATCTCGACGCGTTACGCCCGCAGCCCCTACGAGCAGGAGCGCCCGCAGATCGATGCCTATCCGCCTCCGGCGCAGGTGGTCGGAGCGCTTTTCAACGCCATCTTCCTCGACCTCTTCGACAACGACGCCGTGCGGTTGCAATACGTGAACGATCTAATCAGAAAGATCCCGGAGTCCGATCGCGGCGGGCTCAGGGTGATCAAGCTGCTGGTGCTGAGGCCCTCACGCGACCTGGGTCAACTCGCGAGCCGCTACGAATCGGCCTTACCGCGCAGCTTCCGGTTCATGACCCGCGGGCTCGGTACCCAGGAAACCCGGGCCAACGACATCCTGAGCCTGCTCCTGTTCCACCCCGATTATCTCGGGCGGGTCATGGAGCTCGGCTACCAGGATGCCCACGCGCGCCGGGACGAGATCGAGGCCTTCTTGATCTCCTAGCGAGGGGCTGTCCGATCTGCCGACTGCTACTTCTGAGTCGGGCCGCAATCTTTTTTCGCTGGGGCTTTTGCGGCTCCAGAGGGCTTGCCCTCGGTGCATGGCTTGTCGCCTGTGCGTCCGGTCGGCCCTTTGGACTCCTCAGGCTTGGCCGCGGGATGGGACTCGCCCAGCGATTCCAGTGTCGGTTGTTCCTTCGGTTCTGTCTGCTCTGCCGGATGCTCAGTCAACGGCGGCTTGTCAGTGGATTGCTCGGCTGCGCAAAGCACGCCGCTTGCGCCTATCGTTGCGGCAAGTGTCAACGCGTGAAGAATCGGTTTAATGTATGTCATTTGATGACCTCTGTTATCAAGTTCACCGTCGTCGGCAGCGCATAACTGCTGTTTCTTACCGATGAGTGTCCCGCCGGTGTCCCCGCATTCAGGGATCGCCGCCGACCCGGTCGGTAGCGCCGCCGCCACATTCAGGGGCCGCGAGCTCGTCTTGCCTCAAGAAGCTGCTCCAGGATCACCCGCTGCGTTACTCCGTAGCACGCCGCAAGACGCTCCAGCGCTCGTTTGGCGCTAACAGCCAGGACCGTGTTGATCCGCTCACCGTCGCTATCACCGCTCGCAACGTGGCGCGTCTGAACATGGCGCCCTGTAGCGGCTCGGCGTTCCGCGTTCGTTTTCGCCATAGGTGCTTCCCCTGTCTGTTACATAGTAACATGCAGCAGACCCGCTACGCAGTAACGATCATCGAAGCAAGTCCAAGACGCCGGCCTGGACCTGGCTCTCCAAGGGCACCAGGCGCCGCAAGGTTTTCGAGCCCCTATTAGTGATGGCGTGGAGTCTACGGCCAGTCCCCCGGTCAGTGTTCCCCCCACTTGCCCCTCGGATGCCAACGCACCCCTGGGACACTACTACGGACGGTCCAGGGACAAAAAAGCCCGCACTTGCGCGGGCTTGTGGACTCCGTTGGATTCCCTTGGATGCCGATTTGGCGCCTGGGCCTCTAGCGAATTGCTACCTTAACATACTGATGCGCAACTATTCTGTCTGCGCGTGTTTCGGCAGTTACCGTCAAAGTTACCGCCGCTATGGTGGCGCTGCCCGGTCCTTCCATGCATGGGTTAGGTTTCTATAGGGCCCCCGAGTTGGGGCAGCCGGCCAGACGCCTTTCCTCCCTCTCACGAAGCTCCGGCGACCAGCCTTTCATGGGATCATCCAGCATCGCGCGCCCAGCCCGTGCCATAGGCGAGCGATGGGCGTTGCGTGATGGTGATCGGTGCCCTTCTTGGCTTTTCGGCGTAATCGGTCCTGTTACAGGCCATGCACTCGCCGGAGTGCGCATACCGCGGGGAGTAGTGCCCTTGGGGGGCAGGGCTTGCCTGTGTAATAGCTGTAAAACCACAAGAGTTTTGCGTCCTTTTTGCTGGTGGCGTATCGCTCGGTCATCGAATCACAGGCAATGGGGGTTGGGGTTCGGGGAAGGGATACAGGGGGCAGGCGTCAGTACGGCCTGTTCAGGTCGAAATATCCATACCCGCCCTGGTTCAGGTCGAAGAACGGGCTTCTGCTGCCGCTGCTGCTGCCATACCCCGGATATCCAAACGTCCCAGGATCCGCGCCGAAGGAGCCCTGCTGGCCGAGGATACTGAAACTGTTGGCGGTCCCGATAAAGCCCGTACCCCTCTATCCCCAGGCCCGCCAAGCCAAGGAGCCCCTGGAGGATCTGGCCCGTCTCCGCCTGTTGCGCCAGGTCGAGCTCTCGTGCTTTGAGGGCGTACCGCTCGAAATCCACGTTCCCAACCCCTACCTGCGGGATCGTAGGCCTGTCGGGTAGCTTGGCCGGCTGTCCCATGCCCAGCAGACTGGTGGACTGCGCGCGCAGCATGCGGGGATGGTGATAGTGCGCGATCGTAGATTGGCATTTCAATTACCTCGGGTGGTTAATTCACTTGTGCACCGGCGCGTTGGGTTCACTGGTGACGTGGAGTCCGCTGCCGGGAACCGGGCGTTTAGCTATAAGCGTCAGTAATTCGATCAGTCCCTTCCTAGGCCCCGGCGGCACGGCTTCGATCATGTTCGCAATTGCCTCGGCGTCGAAATAGGTGGCCGCCACCCACATCGCGAGCACAGAAGAGGTGAGCTTTGGCACGTCGGGGGAAGACGCGATCAGGTGTTGCAGACCTATCAATAACTTGTCCGGTTCCTCCAAGAACCTTAAGAGTTCCGCCGGGCTCATGGGGCTGTCCGTCTTACGGGACACGTTCAAACCCCTGCCGCTGGAAGTCGTCAATGCACCGCATCTGCCGCTGGTGGGCTGGGTAGCAGGCGACCCCTGGGCAATACCCGCCGTCACAGGTCACCGCCTGCCCGGTGGCAGGATGCCGGAGGCGCACATCAGCCGCGCACCCAGCGAGGAACAAACCCAGCACGGCCCAGCCCAGCGCTCGCCTCATACCTTTTCCTCGCTATTCAGAACGTCAACGGATCATCGAACGGCGCCCCGCCGTATTCATCGCGCGGTCGCCCCTTCGGCTTCCGCTTCCCGATCTGCCCCAGGACCTCGACGCGCCACGCCGTGACCGCCAGCCCCGTGCGCTGTTATTCCATCCTTGCCGGTCCAGGTGTTTAGCGATAAGCGCCCCTCGACGTACACCTCGGCGCCTCGAAGACCGAGACCGATACCCAGATCAGATCATCGCCCTCGACGACGCCGACCGCCAGGCGCGCCCAGTCCTTGCCGGACTGCGAGCGGCGCAGCTCCACGTCGGCGCCGAGCCGGCCTTGCAGGGCGCAGTGGATGCCCTTCATGTGCCCTCCTCGACGGCCTCGACGACCTCTACCGCCGCCAGGGGATGCGTCACCTGGACCTCCCTGAGCGTGGCACCGCCTGGGTAGTAGGACTCGATCACCGTGCCGCTCGGGTATACCAGCCGGAAGCACTCGAAGTGCGGCACGGGCTCGGGGGTGTCGGGCGTGTTCACGGTCATGGCGTCGCCCTCGACAGAACCGTGATCCGTCCCGACCGGATCCTCTCGGCGAATGACAGGGCGTAGGCGTGGAGGCTCTTGCGGTGGATGGCGCCCGCCGCGATGTCGTTCAGGTCCTCGGGAGACAACAGGGATCGGAACACCTCGGGAGTGATGCCCACCCCATCCTCGCAGGCGGCCGCCAGGGCCTCATCGAGGTCAACCGGTGCCCGAGAGGCTTGGGGGGAGCCCGGCGGTGAGTGTCACGGTGCACCCAGGGCCGTGGTAGCGCTCGGCGTAGGCCTGCCAGTCGGGGAGGGTCCAGCCGGAGGGGTATCGACCTCGACGGTCCGGCCGCCGGGCTCGGTGATGGTGACGCGCCACCAGAGGGGTGCGGGGCCCGAGGTCTCGGGGACGGCGCCGGCTAGCGGCATTGCCGCCTTCGCCAAGTCGATCAGTCGGCCCATCTTTTCACATTACGCAGGTACGAAAAAAACGAAAGACACGAAATAAGCCCCCAGCACCCGCGGCCCCCTGGTCCCCCTTTTTTCGTTAAATTACCTCACAGACTTTTCCACACCTCGGAGGGCCGGCCTCCGGTCTCTTGCGCGCGGCGCCCTACAAGTTTGCGCCGGGCGAGCAGATCAAAAGCCGCCCCGATCCTCACGGCCGAACAGTTCCGCTTGAACAATCCACTGATCTGGGTCCGCGTCATACCCTCCTGCCCAGCGTCCTGAACCGCGCGGAGGATCTCGTCGGCGACCGGCTCGCCTAGGCTTGCGCCGAACACATGCCGCGCGCTCGCCTCGGCGTACTCCCATAGCGCCAGCGCCGCCAACAGGTGCGGTGTGTCGATCTGCCCCTTCTCGTCCCGCAGGGCGTAGAGCATGGCCAGCCGTACGGCCTGGGCCTCGGCGCGGCCCGTCGCGGCACCGAAGAGTCCCGGCGCCCCTCACTCAGATCGGGGTAGACACGATCCCATATGGCCCACCCGGCATCGGTCATGCCCACCGCCACGACATTCCGCGCAAGAGACGCGGCACGGTCAAGCCGCGAAGTCTTGCAGCACGCTTTCAGACAGGGCGCCACCGCCGCGCGGTAGGCATTTCGATCGCCACACGCACAGGAACAAGAAGCGGTTGATGAACCCGTTCGCGATGTCGGTCTGGGTGAGCTCGGCTCGTAGCTCGTCAACCGTGACGTGGCTGATGATCGCGATGTGCGCACCCGTGGCCGTGAGGGGGTCATTCTTCGTCAAGCTGGCCAGGTCGCCGGTGTCCCATGCGCTACGCACCGCGGCCGACAAGGTGCTGCCTTTCCGCGCCACAACCCGCAGGACGCTCCCGAACTCCGGTTCAAGGACCAGTAGGCGCTTGTCAACACGCCTTCGTCTATAAGCTCCTCCCTTGTCTGGCCAGACTTCTTGTCCTTCACCATCTCGTACCGGGGATCCCGCACCTGCCACTTCAAACCCTCGCCGCTCGACAGTCCCGAGACTACCCGTGGCCATCCAGGGACTCGCGCAAAGACGCTGCGGACTCGCCCCCATGACGTACCCTTGCGCCCCTTCGATGTGCCGCCGTTCAAGAGCACGAACAGGTTTGGGTAATGCCGATCGCCCTCCACCTGGTAGTAAGCGGTGCGGCCTACCAGAAGGCCGAACGACGTGCGTATTTGCACCAACAGCCCGGCCGGGTCGCTCTCGGTGTGCGGATCGATGGCCCTGACCACCTGGCCGCAGTTCTGGTGCGCCCGGTGCGCTGTCTCGATGGCGCCTCGGGCCTCGATGCGCCGCAGGACCTCCAGCAGCTCGAGCGCCGTGATCTCGCCGATGGGACGGGGGCCCAGCCACGGGAAGATGTCACGCTCGAAGCGCCCGATGATCTTGCTGGCGTGTCCTGGCGCCCAGCGTGGGGCGTGCTTCGCGAGCCACTCCCGCGCGATAGCCTCCAAGCTGTCTTCGCCGCCGCGCGCGGCCTTCGCGGCCTTTCGGGCCTCGCTTGGGTCGACGCCGGCCGCCAGTTGCTTGCGGGCGCTGTCGCGGCGGGCGCCGCCGCCGTCGAAGAGCTTGACGGGCTTCTCGCGGGGTCTCGCGTTGCGGATCGCGGTGTCGGTGAGCGGCATGACGGTAACTCCTCCTTGGAAAGGGGTCGGTTACCGGCAAAATCCTCTACCGTAAGTTACCGTCGGATGTCAATAGACGCTATGGCACGTTACCCGCACGGTGCAGACACAAAAAAGCCCGCACTTACGCGGGCTTGTGGACTCTGTTGGGATTCCCTTGGATCCCGATTTGGCGCCCTGGGCCGGACTCGAACCGGCGACCTCCCGCTTAGGAGGCGGACGCTCTATCCACCTGAGCTACCAGGGCGTGCTGGGCCGGAGGCACACTGGCGATGGGTGCGGCGTTTGCCTCCGGCCGACGGTCAAGTATAGCCTGCAGCGCCCGGAAAAGGCAGCCGGCGCCCAACCCGGGCACCGGCCCTGGTCGGCTAGTTCTTCACGAGAACGAGAAGGATCCCGTCTCTATCCTGAAGCGTGATGCTCGACGCCGGGTTCCAGTTATTGGTCGCCCCGGCCTGTTTGCCCAGGAAGCGCTTGTATCCCGGCTCGAGGGTCACCGTCCGGTTGCCGTTACCACGCGGGTTGACCAGCGCCATCCCGTTCTGGAAGCGGCGCCGGTAGACACCGTTTTGCCACGGCGAGGTCTGCGGGGGATCGACGGCCATACCGAGCCATTTGGTGTTGGCGGTCCCGGCGAGGTCGTACTCATCGAACCAGACCACCCCGGGCTTGTAGATAGCCCCGCTCGTCCCATTCGAAAAGTCGAAATAGGCATTATCCATCAGCGTGGACGCGAATCCATAGCGAAAGGTCTTAAAGTCCGGGGGGTTACCTTTCATGTTTAAGATGAGGAGCCGGGGCGCGGCAAGGAGGGCCATGACCTTGCGGTAGCGGTCCATCATCAATTTCCAGCCAAAGTTTTCGGCCGACCAGGTCTCGCCGATGTAGCGCTCGAGTACCCCGCCGTTCAATTGTTGATGGAACCCCGTATTCACCGCCTCGGTCTGTCCTGAACGCCCGAGGTTCCCTGTCACCAGCGCGCCTGGCTTCGTTATGAGCGTTTTTATCCGGTTCGCATGGGTGATCATGCCATTGCGCCACCATTGTCCCACCGTACTATCGCTCAAGCTGTCGCTTTATCCCATCACGGTTCCAATTGCCGTTCACGGCAGGTTTCCAGAAGAAGTTGACTCACAGAGAAAGATGTCTCACTTAAGTCTGACACAAGGGGCAAGGGCAGCGGTTTGTCATGTGCTCGGTCGTCTCGCAATATTTGATGGTCCTCACGATCGAGAGCACGGGTGCTTGACGGACATGTCATATATGCTTCGCGTATCATCCGATTTCGATGACGCCGGTCGTACTCCTAGTCGCGATCGACGGGCGCCGTCAGGACTGCAAAAACGCGATGAAACTCGGCGCTGGGGGAGGCGGGGCCGCAGGCTTCCGGCCGGCGGAGTCCCATTCGGGACAGGAAGCCCGTCCCGGCTCGGGCAGCGCCGGCGGACATGGAAACTTGCGTCGGGTCCCCACCAGCTCCGCGGCTGGTGAGACGGCGTCGGTGTTTCGGATTCTTCGGCAGCCGAAGCCGGGCGCCGGCAAAGGGTCTGCCGCTCTATTGGCCTGACGAGGGGCGTTGGGAGCGACGGGGGCGTGAGGCGCGCTCCAGGGAGTCGCCGAGACTGTCTCCGCGGGGGGCCCCGGCAGCGCGCGGGACGACCGGCGGGTGTGTCCAGGTGCAGGCACGGTTCTCCCCGCTCATTGACGTCTGCATCGTGGTCTGTGATCTTATTCACACCATCACCACGCCTTAGAAACCGCTTTGAATCGTCTGCGCGTTCGGAGTCGAAACCCGCCCGGACCAGGGTCCCAGTTCGCCGTGATCGCAGAGCTGGGTCCCGACTCCGAGGTGGCGATGGCCGCGAGAGAGGTGCTCGAAAAAGCCCCCGATCCGCTCTCGGCCCGCCAGATCGGCGTGCGGCTGCGAAGCCGCTATGCCCTTACCGAGGGGGATATCATGGGTTTCCTGGCAGGCGAGGTGGCTCTGGGGCGGGCGTTTCGGTACGGCTCCGCGGAGGCCCCCCGGTATTGGTGGGGGGACGATGATGCCTACGCGGAAGCGCTCGTGGCACGGCAACTGGCCCAGAAGCCCCTGACCGCTGTGGGACTACATAAGCATGTGGCCGCGCGCATCCCCGCCTACCCGCTGGCAGGGGTGATGCGCCTCTTGGAGCACCTGGTAGGTGAGGGGCGTGCGCACCGGCTGCCGGGCCGGCCTCGGGAGCGCGCGAGCCGATTCAGCGCGGTCCCGCCCGACCCCAAGGACGCTCTGCAGAGGTGCGTCGCGGGTTTCCTGCAGGGCCTCGATCGCGAAGTGGTACGCTTAGAAGCGATCGGGATCGGAACGGTACGGAGCTATGCGGCCGCCCGCGAGCTCCTCCTGGGGCATCCGCTGTTCGGCGGGCCTTGCCACGGCCGTCCGAACGCTCCAGGTACCGGCCCTGGACCCTGCTCCGAGTCGCGGGGCTTGACGGGGAATATGCTCGAAGACCACATCCTGGAGGTACTGCGGGGGCTCAGCCGCGCCCGGCGTCACGGCGGCCTGGTCGCGGTCCGGGACCTCAGAGAAGCGATCGGCGACCGCTGCCCCGATAAAGGCGCGTTCGACGCCGCGCTCGCTGGGCTGGCTCGCAGCGACCGGCTGTGGTTGTACCGGCATGACTTTCCGGCCAGCCTCAGTCCCGCCGAGCGCGCGGGCATGGTGGTCGACGACCAGGGGAATTACTACAACGGCGTGTCCCTGCGCGAATGAGCGATCACCCAAAGAGATCACCCTTGGACCTGACCAATCCCTTCGCGCACTCGATCGTGACCGATGCCTGGCAGCCGGCGCAGTCCGATGTCCCCGTGATCCATGCCAACGTCTACGACCTGTGTGGCGCGGTGCTGGAGCAGGTCCGGCAATCGGGCGGGAGCCGCTCCGTGCTCTTGCATGGCCTCCCCGGTAGCGGCAAGACCCATCTCCTGGCGCGCTTTCGCACCTCGCTGACCGGCACCCCGCTCGACTCCGGCCCCAGCGTCACGCTACCGGTGCCCCCGACGGTGCTGTTCATCGCGGTGCGACTGCGAGCCGGTGCCCGCATGCTGTGCCGGCACTTGCGCCGCACCCTCGCGACCGATCTCTTTCGGTCCACACGCCTCGGGATGTCGCAGCTCGAGCAGCTCCTGCTCTACCGCCTGTCGCAGTACCTGAAGGACCGTAAGAAGGCGCAGCGTGTGTGGCAGGCATTGCGCCAGCCGCCTAGAACCCGCTGGTATTGGCCGTTCGGCCCTCCGGAGGAGATATCCCGGGCCACACGCGAGGTGGAAGGGCTCATCGAGCACATGGACGAACAGGCGACGCTCGGGCGCAATCTGGCCACTGCGCTCCGCCATTTGACGCTCGGCCGGCACCGGCGCGATGTGCGGGACTGGCTCCACGACGGCGTCCTGCCCGATGCCACCATCCGGGATCTGGGGCTCCTCCAGCCGGCCGAGGATGAAGATCCCGAAGAGCAGGCCCTGGATCTCGTGTGCGCGTTCAGCCGCCTCGCGGACTCCAGCGTACCGCTGGTCCTGTGCTTCGACCAACTGGAGGCGCTGCAGACCTCACCGGACGATCGGGAGGGCTTGTACGCTTTCGGTAAGATGGCCAGTGCCTTGCGCGACAAGACTCGCAACACCTTGATCATTTCCTGCGTGCAGACCGCGTTTCTCGACGAGCTGGACCACATCATCCGCGGTGCCGACATGGATCGGTTGGCCGAAAAAGAGGGCCTCTTGAAACCGCTCTCTCACGAAGAGGCGGAACGGCTGGTCGCGGCAAGAGTCGATGCCTCGCCGGTCTTAGCCGACATGCGCCGGTCCCAACAGGCCAACCAGGTCTGGCCGCTCAAGCCGAGCCGCCTTGTGGAATTCCTGCAGTCGACCTCCGCATGCACCCCGCGCCAGCTCCTGTCCTTCTGCGATGACGAGTTCGAGAAATGGTCCCGAGGCCAGGCACGGCCGGTCGCCAGCTTGGAAGAATTTCTGGCCGTACAATATCGGCTCGAGCTGGAGCAGGCCCTGCAGAATAACCAACCGGAGCAGAGCGACGGCATCCTGGCCCACGGCCTTCCGCTGCTCATGCGGGTCCTTGGTCGCGGCAGGCAGGTCATGGACCATGACCTGAGATGCGTAGACGTGATATTCGACACGCCCGCCGGGCACTGTCACCTGGGGTTTTGCAATCAGGCCGGCAATCAGTTCACCGGCAAGCTCTCGAAGCTCCGGGAACTGGTGGAGCGCGGGCGCTTACCGCAATTGGTGCTGGTCCGGGACGAGCGACTCCCCATCTCGCGCTATGCCAAGAAGGCGCAGGAACACCTGGATGCGCTGGCAGGGCGAGACGTACCCTTGCTACGCCCTTCGCCACGCGAGCTCACCGCCCTGGAGGCCTTCAGCAGCCTCCTGTCCGATGCCAAGGCCGGTGACCTCGCCAAGCGCGGCGAGGTCATCACCGCCGCGGAGGCCGAACGGTGGTTCGCGACCCACCTGCCCGAGCCCTTGCACGACCTGGTGCAGGCCCTGTTCCCCACTCGCCGGCAGGGCTGCCGCGATGCGCTCTACGACGATCTCCTTGAATTTCTCCAAGACCATCGGGTCGTGCCGCTCTGCGAGGCGGCGGAGCAGTTGTCGCGCAGCGAGGCCGAGATCCAGGCCTGCGTGTCGCGCTATTCGGATCGCTTCGGGCTCTTGCACGGACCGCCGGCGGTGATCTTCGAGGCTGGGGGCGACTAGGCCCAAGATCGGACTAGGATACCTGTGGCGGTCTATCTCAGTATGGCGCAGGTGCGTGAGATGCTGTCCGAGGCGCCGCCCTCCGCGTCGGTCGGCGATCGCCCGGTGCCCTCCACCGAGGTGCTCACCCGTCTGTTTCACGGGGTCCTGGATCGCTTCGCCGGCGAAGCCGGACGCGCCGGATCGATCGCGATGTTGGCCGAGGAAGACCTCGATCCGGCCCGTTGGCAGGCGCGGTTGGTGGAGGACGCTTACCTCCATTCCGTCGGGCCCGCCTTGAGACAGTGTCAGGCCGAGCTCCACCCGCTGTCGTTCCAGGTGTGTCAGTTGTGGGTGGCGGTGCGCAACCTGTGCGCCTGGATCGCGGAGCGTCTGTGGCACACCTATCAGAGCACCGGTCGGCTTCCCGAACCCGGGATGTTTTCGAAGAGCCCGGGACCCGCGGAGCTCGAATTGCGTGAGCTCGGGTGGTCCGATGCCGTCTGCATCACCCATATCCGCGAGGCCTTCTTTCGCCTTCCGAGCCACAAGGCCCGACTCGCCTTCGCGCTCCGGCTGACCCCGGAACGCGATGGGAACGGCCTCGGGTACGCGAGCCTCTACCGTCTGCTCGCAGAGGGCACGCGGACACCGGAGAGGCATGGGGGCCTCACCCTTGTTTCCTTCAGTCCCGGCTGCGAAGAGCAGGCCTTCGAGGCCGCGCGCCTCGATCTGGGACAGCGGCAACTGCGGTGTCTGATCGGCCAGGCGGCGGGGGTGGTATCGAGCGCGCTGCCGGTGGCCGCCCCGGCCCAGGGTAGGGGCGCGCCGCAGGACTATGCCTATCTCGGACGGGTGCTGGTCGAGATCCTCCGCGAGCACGGCGTGGAGGTGCGGTTGTCGGGCCCGCCGATCCCCGCCAAGGGCTCGGTGCAGTTCGCCGTCGCGATGCCGCTCGGGGTGCGCGTGACTCGATCGACCGAGCTCGCCGAGGCGATCAAGAGGCGGCTGCGCTTGAGGGCGCGCCCACTCATCGAGCACTTCGCCGGACAACTTCTCGTAGGCATCGAATTGAAGGCCAGGCCCATCGTCTTCTTCTGGCCCACCGGTTGGTCCAGTCACGGCGATTGACATGCGGGCGGAGAGGCATGGGGGACGGAGGAGGCATGGGAACGAGTACCGGAGATGGGCCGTGCGCCGGTAACCGGGCGGTGTCGATCGCCTGGGTAGCTTCGACTTCTCGATCATGAGCAGGACCAGAAACATCTGGCAGAAATATTGGTGAGACCTGACATTCCTTCGGATGATTTTCGAGTGGCGTTCATGAAATTGACGGAAAGGATATCGCTCCCGGGGCTGCGGTTGGTGGAGATGAGCAGGAAGGATTAGCCCGACTTCCGCAACTCAACCTTGATTTTCACAGAGATCAAATATCTTGAATTGTTAACCCGCTGATTATCCGAACCGGATTATTGAGATCGCCTGGAAAAGCGCGTGTAGTGCCGACGTT
>JALZID010000299.1 GCA_030860485.1 Pseudomonadota bacterium
AGACCACCCCTCGCGGGATTGCCCTTGCCTTCGGCTAGTAGTTGCATTTGTCCTACAATAGGACATTACCGGTACTCCTACAGGGGACTTTCACCCCATAAGTTCATGCCCATGTCGGGCGTACACGAATGCTTCGAGAGGGACGCGGCAAACAGCGCCGCGCCCCTCAAGCGGCGCCTTAGACAGTGCGCACGGGGATTCTGGTGCGCAATGGCCAGGAGGGTGCGGGCCGGCCCCGACGGAACACGGCGGCCTTTCCCACTCTTGCGGGGTGCGAACCGATACCCCAAGCAGCCGTGCGAATTCCGACTGAGCCAACCCAACCCGAGCACGGGTCTCGGAGACTGGGGGAAAGGTCATGATGCGACCGACTTCACCCCGTTTGAGCCGCCGAACTGCCGAACGCTCCTGAGGATTTCAGGCTCCGATATCGCGACAGCGTAGTTTAGTCATATTCAGTTAGCGGCCTGGACGATGAGGGGCCGCAATATGGCCACCAGGTCGGGCGCTTTATTGGTTGCCACGTCCCAAACGATCAGATAGTCCACGCCACCATAATCGCGGATGAGCCGATCCCGCATGCCTGCTATCTTCGGCCACTCGAGATCGGGGAACGCCAGGCGCGTCTCCTCCGGAACTCTCTTGGACGCCTCTCCGATGATTTCGAGGCTGCGCACAAAGGCGCGGTTGAGCACCTCATCGTTGAGAAACGCCTCGCGGGTCGTCGTCGCAGCATGTGCGGACAGGAACTCGGCCTCCCGTAAAATGTCGTGGAGCAGCTCAATCGTCGAGGGTGGCATAGCGGACGGTCGGAAGGATCAGACGGGCCTTGCTTTCGGTGATGGCCTTGTCCGTGACGAGATCCACGCGCCGACCGAGCAGTTTCTCCAGCCGTTCGTGCAGGACGAAGAAATTGTCGTAACAGCGTTTGGCGTCGTCGAACTCGACATAGACGTCCACGTCGCTGTCATCGCGTGCTTCGCCGCGGCCGAACGAGCCAAACACGCCGATCCGTCGCGCGCCGAGCGCTTGGAGTTCGGCAATATGCGCTTCAATGACAGCCAGTGGATTCATATCGGGCCCGGCATGTTACCCGGCGCCGGGGCCCCTTTCAAGCCGGCCCCAACCAATCACCCGTGCGCTTGCAGAATCCTTGTCCTTACTCATCGCGGTGGCTTACACTATTCCATTCGTAACTCAAGATGGATTTTCTCAGGGCGTGATGTTCTTGGCCCGAGGTCTCCTGTGGAGAGGGGGTGATGTCAGTACAGGCCGGCAACGCCGCGGCAGACGAGGACGAGCGCCTCAAGGCCCTGGGGCGGTCGGTGATCGATACCGAGTCTCTGGCCGTCACCGCGCTCCGCTCCCGCATCGACGACGCATTCGCACGCGCCTGCCGGTACCTGCTCGCTTGCGAGGGACGCATCGTGGTCCTCGGCATGGGCAAGTCCGGCCATATCGGCGGTAAGATCGCCGCCACCCTCGCGAGCACCGGCACCCCGGCCTGTTTCGTCCACCCCGGCGAGGCGGGCCACGGCGATATGGGCATGATCACATCGAAGGACGTGGTGCTGGCCCTCTCCAATTCCGGTGAGACGGCGGAGATCCTGATCCTGTTGCCCCTCATCAAGCGTCTGGCCGTACCGCTCGTCTGCCTCACCGGTCGCCCCGGATCGACCCTGGCGCGTGCGGCCTCGGTCCACATCGATGTGAGCGTCGGCCAGGAGGCCTGCCCCCTCGGGCTGGCGCCGACGGCCAGCACCACGGCGGCGCTGGTCATGGGCGATGCGCTCGCCATCGCGCTCCTGGAGGCGCGGGGCTTCAGCGCCGAGGACTTCGCCTTGACGCACCCAGGCGGTATCCTGGGCCGCAAGCTGCTGCTGCGGATCTCGGACATCATGCATCGGAGCGACGAGATGCCGACGGTGCACGAGGGTGATCTCCTGCGCGACGCGCTCATCGAGATGTCGCGCAAGGGCTTGGGCATGACGGTGGTGGTAGGCGCCGGCCTCCGGGTCGCCGGGGTGTTCACCGACGGGGACCTGAGGCGGACCTTGGATCGGGGGATCGATGTCCATACGGCACGCGTACACGAGGTCATGACCCACGATTGCGCCGTGGCCGTCGAGGAGCAGCTGGCCGCGGAGGTCCTCGGCATCATGCAGCGAAAGAAGATCAATGCCTTGCCGGTCGTGGATGGGGCCAAGACGCTCATCGGCGTGCTCAACATGCACGATCTCCTGCGCGCCGGCGTGATGTAGGGCGCATGCGCGGGACCGGGAAGACGGCATTGCTGGAACGGGCGGCGCGCGTGCGGCTCGCGCTCTTCGACGTGGACGGGGTGCTGACGGACGGGCGTCTCTTGCTCGGCGACCGCGGCCAGGAATACAAGGCCTTCCACACCCGCGACGGCCAGGGCCTGACCATGTTGCGCGATGGCGGCATCGAGATCGCGATCGTCTCGGGGCGCTCCTCCGCGGCGGTCGGCAAGCGCATGGCCGAGCTCGGGATCACGCTCGTCTACCAAGGCCGTCTCGACAAGCTGGCGGTGCTCAACACCATCCTCGGCAAGCGCAAGCTCGACGCGAGCGAGGTCGCCTATGTCGGCGACGATCTGCCCGACCTGCCGGTGCTGCAGAGGGTCGGGCTCGCCGTCGCGGTCGCCGACGCCCACGAGCTGGTGCAACGACACGCCCACATGAGCACCACGCGACCCGGCGGTCAGGGCGCGGTGCGTGAGGTCTGCGAGCTGATCCTCGAAGCGCGCGGGACGCTCGCGAACCACTACGCGGGTTATCTCGGCTGAGATCCCGCTTCCCCACTGCCGGTGGAGATTGATTAAAGCGCGGGCGTTATCCTGGGTTCGGCGGTGGTCGGCGGCGCTCGTGCTCCTCGCGCTGGCGGGCGCATCGGCCTGGCTGGTCTATCGGATCGACCAGAGCGAGCCGCGCGCCGCCCGACCCGAGAGCCATGAACCGGATTCGTACATGGAAGGTTTCACGCGCACGGCGATGGATGAGCGCGGGCACGTCAAGACCCGCCTGTATGCGGACCGCATGTTCCATTATCCTGACGACGACAGCACCCGGCTCACCCGGCCGCGCATCGAGATCCTCGACGACGGGCCGCCGTGGTACGCGGCCGCCGAGACCGGCTTCGTCGATGCCAAGGGCGAGGTGGTGTTGTTGCACGGCGAGGTGCGCATCTGGCGTGAGGATGCGGCCGGAGGGCGCGCCATTGAGGTCATCACGACCCGGATGCGGGTGCTCCCGACGACGCGCTATGCCGAGACCGATGACCCGGTCACGCTAATGACGCCAACGAGCGTGACCCATGCCGTGGGCATGCGCGGCGATCTCCGTTTCAACCGCCTGGAGCTTCTGAACCATGTCCGCACCCGCTATGAGAATGGCCCGTCGCGCCAAAGAAAATCGGGTTAGCGCAGGGTGCCTTCTGGCCGCGTTCATGGCCCAGGCCCTCGTGGCGCCGGTCATGGGCCTCAGCACCGACCGCGATCAGCCCATCGAGATCGAGGCCGACTTCGTCGAGATCGAAGACGAGCTCGGCGTGGCCGTCTATCGGGGCAATGTGATCGTCACCCAGGGGACCATGCGCTTCACCGGAGACATCCTCACGGTCACCTACGTCTCGGGCCAGGAGATCAAGGAGTTCCTGCTGGAGGGACAGCCGGCGCACTTCAAGCAGCGTCCCGACAACGAGGACGAGGACATCAAAGGCGAGTCCCTCCACATGCGCTACGAGGTGCAGAAGGATCTGGTCCACCTCATCGAAAAGGCCAAGGTGACGCAGAGAGGGCAGATCTACACGGGGCACCGCGCGATTTACGATCGGCGGCGCAACATCCTGACTGCTTACCGGGCCGAACCCGGCGAGGTCGGCACTTCCGGCCAGCCGATCCCTGTGGACCAAGGGCGCGTTCGCATCATCATCCCGCCGCAGGCGGGCGACGAGCCCGTCAAGAAACCCAAGAAGTCGAAGTAGCGGCGCACCCCGCACCGCTACCCCGATCGCGAGTCGCCGAGACCATGAGCGTGCTCACGGCGCGCCACCTGTCCAAGACCTTCCAATCCCGCCGGGTGGTGCGGAACGTCTGCGTGGACGTCAGAGAGGGTGAGGTGGTCGGCCTGCTCGGCCCCAACGGCGCCGGCAAGACCACCAGCTTTCACATGATCGTCGGGCTCGTGGCCGTGGACGAGGGGCGCATCGAGCTCTGCGGTGCCGATATCACCCGGCTGCCCATCGATGCACGGGCCGCGCTGGGCCTCGGCTATCTGCCACAGGAGTCTTCGGTGTTTCGCAAGCTCACAGTCGCGGACAATCTCCGGGCGGTGCTCGAGATCGTGCCGGGTCTCACGCCACACCAACGCGAGATCCGCATGCAGAACCTGTTGGAGCAGTTCCACATCGATCACATCGCGGATCGCCTGGGAGAAACCCTCTCGGGCGGCGAGCGGCGCCGGACGGAGATCGCCCGGGCGCTGGCGACTCGCCCGCGCTTCATCCTGCTCGATGAGCCCTTCGCTGGGGTGGACCCGATCTCGGTCCTGGATCTCCAGGTGACCATCGAGCAGTTGTCGAAGCTCGGGATCGGGGTCCTCGTCACCGACCACAATGTGCGCGACACGCTCAAGATCTGCCATCGCGCTTACATCGTGAACGAGGGCTCGATCATCGCCGAGGGCACGCCCAAGGCGATCCTCGACAACGAGCAGGTGCAGAAGGTCTATCTCGGCAGCCGCTTCCGCCTCTAGGCTGCCCCGACCTCGAACACCGAGTGACAGGCCCTCGTTCCGGCCCCCTGTTGCCGCCTGGTCCTGGACCGCTTAGATTTCCGCCGGCCGATCGGCGGGCGACCATAGATGACGCCGCAGACGGCACAGAGCCCCCGCGTAACAGAGGCTGGCCATGTGGCTCTCCGGCACCTCGAGATCCCACAAGCACCAGGGTTGTCCATCGTCCCAGACGGCCTCGACGCGGATGTCCCCCGGCCCGGGCAACGCCGTCACGGGCACGGTGATGGCCGAGAGCGGCAGGCTGAGCCCGAGACCGCGACCCTTGATATAGGCCTCCTTGCGCGTCCACAGCCGGAAGAATGCGGCGCGCTGTTCGGCCACGGGACACCGACGGAGCGCCTCGCGCTCGTCGTCCGAAGCCACACGCCGCGTGAGCGCGTCCCAGTCGAGCCGTGGATCGATGCACTCGGCATCGATGCCGATCGGCGCGGGCGCGATGCCCAGGAGCCCCAGATCGCCGGAATGCGTGAGGTTGAAGTGGACGGCGTCTTGAGGCGGAAGAAGCGTGGGCTTCCCGTAGGCGTCACAGCGAAAACGCAGGCTCGCCGGGTTCGCGCCGGCATGAAGTGCGAGGACCTGGCGCAGGGCGATGCGGGCCGTCACCCAGCGCCGCCGGTGGACCTCGAAACGGAATCTCGCGGCACGCTCGCGTTCGTCTTGCGACAGGCACCTCGTGGGGTCGCTCATGGTCGCCGTCAGCGGATCGAGCCCGAACTGCCAGACCTCTACCTCGTGCCGTTCCACCGGTGTTTTCTCGGATACCTACTCACAAAACGCCAGATAGGACCTCCCAGGCCGATCGGCTGAAGCCCCGCGCCCCACAATGCCCGGGGGTTGGGCGCCGCCTTCGAGCCCGGATCGACGCCCACGACGAGGTAATCGGTCTTCCCCGAGACACTGCCGCTCACCTTCGCGCCGAGGGCAAGCAAGCGCGCCTCGGCCTCCTCGCGGCTCATCGCGGTGATCCGCGGATCGAGCTGGCGCAGGCTCCCGGCCGCGGCATTGCGCGGGTTGGCAAAGGTCTTGGCGCCCTTGCGGCTCTGCTCGGCGTTCAGGGCCACGAACGCCGCCTTCGCCATATAGACCTCGGCGCGGACCTCCAGGACCCTCGGATAGCGCTGGCCGCAGAGACAGAGGGGCACGCTCGGGATGGTGCGCACGTTCTGGGTCACATCCTCGCCCCGCGTCCCATCGCCGCGGGTCGCCGCCCGCGCCAGCCGACCCTCTTGGTACAGCAGGCTCATGGCCAGTCCGTCCAGTTTCGGCTCTCCTGTGTACTCGACGACCGTCAGGCCCAGTCCCTCGCATACGCGCCGGTCGAAGGCCCGACCTCGGCCGATGAAAAGGCATTGCCGAGCGACAACATCGGAACCGCATGGACGACCGCGCCGAACTCCGGCAGGGGCGTGGCGCCCACCCGCTGGGTGGGGGAATCGGGGGTGACGAGCTCCGGGTGCTGCGCTTCGAGCTCTTGCAGCTCGCGCATGAGCCGGTCGAACTCGGCGTCCGGGACCTCGGGCTCGTCGAGGACGTGATACCGGTAGTTGTGGTACTTGATGTCCTCGCGCAGGCGGCAGAGGCGTGCGGCCGCCTCGTCACGCTCCGGCATGGGCGGCGACGGCGCGCAGGCGCGCGAGCTCCTGGGGGGTGAGCGGGCGGCGCTCGGCGTCGCGCACCTCCCCGTCCAGCGCCTCGGCAAGCCGGCAGGCGCCGTGCAACAGGAGCTCGAACGCTAGCCGCCCCTCCACCGGCGTGGGCAGGCGCATGATCAAGACCAGCCCCTCGGTGCGGGCACTCGCGAGGGTGTTGAGATCGAAGCTGCCGGGCTCCAGCATGTTTACGAGGCAGTACAGGCCGGCGGGGGATGCCAGCCGGCCCACCCCATGGTAATGAAAGACCTTCATCTCCCCGTAGCGCATCCCCAGGTCTTCGGCCGCGTCGCGGATCGCGCTGCCGGTGAAGTCCCGACCGGGAGGCGCGATGACATATAGGATGATCGCCTCCGGGCCTGATTTTTCCGACGCGCCCTTGCCGGCCGTCCCCCTGCCTTTGATCGTCTGGCCTTTGACCGTCGGGCCTTTGAACACCCGATTCCTGAACCACCCCCACCACGACCTGGAGACGTTCCGAACACGCGCCAGGGCGTCCTGAATGCGACCCGGACGGGTCGGCGCGTGTCCGGACTCGACCACCAGGTGGCTCAGATCGCTCAGGGTGCGGGTGTAATCGACCGGGGCCTCCGCGTCCTGGCCTGGCGGCCGGGCGGCCTTCGGCATCGGAACCGTGGGCTCTCCGGGGCGGGACGGTCTGCGGCCCCCGACCCTCTTCCGGCGTTTGCTTCCCCGGCCCCTGATCCCCCAAAAGTAAATGCCCGCCACCACCATGAGCCCGATCAAGAAAAGCGCGACCCGCAATTCGTTCATAAACCAGGACCCCCTCCGAAACCAACCTCCGCCATCGCCGTGCAGGAGTCCGTGCTATCCGGTCGCGGCCAGGCGCACCGCCTCGTCCACATCGACGGCGACGAGGCGCGACACCCCTGGTTCCTGCATGGTCACGCCCACTAGGCGGTGGGCGATCTCCATGGTGATCTTGTTGTGGGTGATGAGCAGGAACTGGACGTCTTCGGACATCGATCCGAGGAGCCGACACAGGTGCGCGGCGTTGGCGTCGTCGAGCGGGGCATCCACCTCATCGAGCAGGCAGAACGGCGCCGGGTGAAGCTTGAAGAGCGCGAACACCAGCGCCAGGGCCGTCAGCGCCTTCTCGCCCCCGGATAGCAGATGGATGCTGCTGTTGCGCTTGCCGGGAGGACGGGCCATGACGGTGACGCCCGTCTCCAGGAGGTCCTCGCCGGTCAGCTCCAGGTGGGCCTCGCCACCGCCGAAAAGTCCCGGGAAGATGACCCCGAGATGGGCATCCACCTGTTCGAAGGTCTCCTTGAACCGGCCGCGGGTGTCCCCGTCGATGCGCCGGATGGCATCCTCCAGGGTCCCGAGCGCCGCGGTGAGATCGGCGTGCTGGCTGTCGAGATAGGTCTTGCGCTCCCCGAGCGCCTCGAACTCCTCCATGGCCGCGAGGTTCACGGCCCCGAGCCGCGCCAGCCGCTCGGCGATACGCGTGAGGCGCTCCTCGAACGCGGCCGGCAAGGCGTCCTCGGGCAGTGCGGCGAGCAATTCGTCGAGTACGAGCCCCTGTCCCGCGAGCTGCTCCCGGCAAGCCTCGAGACGCACCCGCAGGTTCTCGCGTGCCAGCCGCGCCTCGCCCAGGCGCTCGCGGCACGCATCGGCATCGCGCTCGCGGAGGAGACGCCGCTCCGCCGCCTCCCGCAGGGCCGCATCCCAGCGCTCCAAAGCGGCACGCGCCTCGGACAGCTCGGCCTCCACCGACAGCCTAGCCTCCAGCGCCCCGGGCAGGGCCTGTTCCAGGGCCGTCAAGGGCCCCAGGCCCTCCGCCAGGGCCGAGCGCAGCTCACGGCAGCGCGCCCCGAGCTGCTCCAGGGCCTCGGACTCCCGCCGTTCGCCCTCGCCCAGCACCCCGTAGCGCGCCCTCAGGGACTCGATCCGCAGCGACAGCGCGTGGCTGTCTTCACGCGCCGCGCGCCACGCCTCGCGGGCGGTCGACAGGGCCGGACCCAGCGCCCCTCTGCGACTCTCCAAGGCCAGGCGTCGCGTCCCAGTCTCCGCGAGCGCCGCATGAAGGGTCAGGAGCCGTGCTGCGGTCATGGCCTCGTCGTCCGCGTCGCACCCCTCTTGTGCCTCTAGCGTCGTGATCTCCTGCGCCAGCGCGCCCAACCGCAGCGCACGCTGCGCCTTCGCGGCTTCCGCCGCGGCCACCTCGGAGCGCACACCGGCCACGACCTCCTGGGCGCGGGCGATGGCGGCCTGCAGCTTGGATTCCTCCGCCTCCAGGCGCGCGTCGCTCTCACGCGCCTCCCGCGCCTCGCGCAGGGACCTCTCGACGGCCTCCTCCAGCGCCGCGCGCTCCCCCTCCAGGGATTGGATCTCCTGCTGCCTTTCGATGATCCCCGTCCGTCCCGGGATCCGCCCGGTGCGTCGCAGCCAGTCCGGTCCGATCTGGACCCCGTCACGCGTCACCAGGGACTCGGCAGCGTTGAGACCGCGGCGCAGCGCCAGGGCCTCGTCCAGCCCTTCGGCGGCATACACGCCGCCGAGCACGCCGTCGAGCCATACCGGACTTTGTACCTTTTCTATCAACAAGGGCGCCACGGCCCCGGACGGACGGAGCGGCGCCGGGCCCGCCCCTGCCTCGATCAGGCCCACGCCATGCTCGCCCAGATCGGGCAGTACACGGGCCGCCTCGGCCAGCGACCCTACCGAGAAGGCGCCCAGCCAATCCCCCAGGACCGACTCGACCGCCGGTTCCCACCCGACCTCGACTCGGATGTGCTCGACGAGGGGCACGGGCGCGGCCGTCCCGGCCAGGGCGAGCCACTCCCGGACCGCCCCATCATGGCCATCCATCCCCGCTTCCTGCAGCGTACACAGGGAGGACAGGCGCCCGAGCGCGGTCGCGAGCGTCTCGCGCAACTCGCCCAGGTGGCGGTTCAGTGCGTCGCGCCGCGCGCGCTCTTCGCGCAGGGCCTCGCGATTCCCGGCCCGCTCCGACTCGCGCTGGGCCAGGATCGCACCGGCCTCGCCGAGCCGGCTTTCGAACACCGCGATCTCATCGCTACCAGCGAGCGCCTCCAGGCGCCCGCGCTCGTCGTGCATCGTCCCGAGACGCGCTTGCCGCTCGCTCCGCCGCTCCGCCAGGTGGACCGCACGCGCGGCCAGCGCGGACTCTTCGCTACTCCGCTGTTCGCCCTCCGCGTTCGCCGCGTCCCACTCGGATTGCCAGCCTTCCATGGCCTCTTCGCAAAGGGCCAGGTCCTCGAAGGCCGATCCCTCGGCCAGACGGGCTTCCCGCGAACGCGGCTCCAAAAGCGCGATCTCTTCGGTCGTGCGCGCGATGGCCGCGCGCAACTCGGCGCGCCGGGCCTCGGCCTCCTCGAGCGCGCGGCCGGCGCGTTCGAGCTCGGCCATGAGCCCCTCGCGTCGCTCCCGGGCATGGCCGATCGCCTGTTCGAGCCGGGCGATCTCCGCCCCGGCCCGGTAATACCGGCCCTGCACCTCGTCGAAGCCCTCGCGCGCCTGCGACTCGTCGGCGCGCCCTGCCTCTAGCTCAGCCTCCACTGAGCGCAGGGCCGCCAGCGCCGCCTCGACCTCGGTCTCGCACTCGACGGTCAGCCGTTCCTGGACCTCGGATCCCTGCGACAGCGACCTGACGGACAGCGCCAGGAGCTGGCCCTTGACCAGGCGCTGTTCGTCGCTGAGCCGCCTGTACCGGGCCGCCGCCCTGGCCTGTTGCTCTAGGCGTTCGAGCTGCCGGTCGAGCTCCGCGCGCAGATCGCCGAGCCGCGCCAGGTTTTCGCGGGCGTGCTGGATGCGGATCTCGGTCTCGTGGCGGCGCTCCTTGTACTTGGAGATCCCGGCCGCCTCCTCCAGGAACACCCGCAAGTCCGCAGGCTTGGCCTCGACCATGCGCGAGATCATCCCCTGCTCGATCACGGCGTAGCTGCGCGCACCGAGCCCCGTACCGAGAAACAGGCCGACGATGTCGCGGCGCCGGCAGCGCACCCCGTTCAGGAAATAGCTGGAGGTCCCGTCCCGGCTCACCTGACGCTTCACGGACACCTCGGCATAGCTCGCGTACTGCCCGCCGAAGCCACCGTCGGCGTTCTCGAAGATGATCTCGACCGTGGCCTGCCCCACGGGCTTGCGGTTGCCGGAGCCGTTGAAGATCACGTCGGCCATCGAGCCCCCGCGCAGGTGCTTGGCCGAGGTCTCCCCCAGGACCCACAGGACGGCATCGATGAGGTTCGACTTGCCGCAGCCGTTCGGCCCCACGACGCCGGTCAGATTGCCCGACAGATCCAGGGTGGTCGGGTCCACAAAGGACTTGAACCCCGCGAGCCTGATCTTGGATAGCTTCATCGCGCGGTAAGATACAAGATACGGTGGCGAGCGTACAGGATTCCCTAGTCCAGGCTCGGACCGATGCAAATCCGGTAATTGATTGAATGGTAAGGATAACGTGATTCCTCTTCTGGACCCTTTCGAGACCGATGGCGGGCGCTAAGGCCCTAGGTGGCGAGGTGCGGGAGGCGATGCTCGACTGGTCTTCGGTGGAGACGGTGTTGCTGGACCTCGACGGCACGCTCCTCGATCTCCACTTCGACACCCATTTCTGGACCGAGCACCTGCCGCTCCGCTATGCCGAGCGGTCCGGTATCGGCCTTTTGGCCGCCAAGGCCGAGCTGGCGCCGAGGCTCAAGGCACGGGAGGGATCACTGGCCTGGTATTGCGTCGATTACTGGACGCGAGAGCTAGGCATCGAGATCGCCGAGATCAAACGCGAGGTCGCGCATCTGATCGCGCCACACCCGCGGGTACCCGAGTTCCTCGCCGCGCTGCGCGCGCTCGGCAAGCGCATGGTGCTCGCCACCAACGCCCACCCCAAGAGCCTCGCGATCAAGCTCCCGCGCGCCGGGCTGACCGGACACTTCGACGCGATCCTGTGCGCGCACGCCCTCGGCGCCCCCAAAGAACAGCCCCGGTTCTGGGACCTGGCGCGGACGCACGAGCCCTTCGACGGCCGGCGCACGCTCCTCATCGACGACAACCTCGCTTGCCTTCGCACCGCAAAGGCCGCCGGGATCCGCTTCCTCTACGGCGTGCACCGGCCCGACAGCCGCGCACCACCCCATCCCCCTTCCGAGTTTCCCGCCATCACCGGCTTCGGGGACATCATGCCGCCCTGTCGGTGACTGAGCGACCGAGCGGGCGTCGCCGTCGCCGCCCGTCGGGGCCAGGCGGCGATCAGCGGCTGGGGAGAAACGAGAGCTTGTCGAGGGCGTTCGCCAATTCCCCGGCGTCCTGATAGCGGTCTTCGGGGGACTTGGCCAGTAGGCGCTCGAGCAGCCGTTGATAGACCGCGACGGCGCTCGGTAGATGTGGGATGGGTGCACCGATATGCTGGGCCATGACCTCGACGGCCGTCTTGCCCGTATAGGGCTTCGCGCCGGTCAGCATCTCGTAGAGGAGGGTCCCCGCGCTGTATAGATCGCAGCGGGGATCCCCGGGTAGGCCCTCGCATTGTTCCGGGCTCATGTAGTAGGGCGTGCCGAACGCCGGTGCCTGCCCCTCCGCTTCCCGATCGGCCGTGGCGTCGTGGTGCCGGGCGATGCCGAAATCGATGAGCGCGAGGCTATCGTCCTCGCGGAACATGAGGTTCTGCGGTTTGAGGTCGCGATGCACGATGCCGTGGGCATGGATGACCGCGAGCGCGCGCAGCACCTGACAGAAGATGCGCAGTGCCGTCGCCGGCGGCAATGCCCCATATCGCAGGCGGTCCTTCAGATCGCCCTGGGAAAAGTACTCCATGGCGATGTAGACGTGCGTATCCGTGAACCCCTGCTCGTAGATCCGGACGACATGGGGGCTTTTTACATGCGAGATGAGGTTGTACTCTCGCATGAATAGGTCCAGGAAGCGCTCGTCCTCGATGAGCTTGCTGTCCAGGATCTTGAGCGCCATCGGGATCCCCTTGGCCAGATGCTGGGCGAGGAAGATCGTCGACATACCGCCGGAACCGAGCTTGCGCAGCATCAGGAAACCGTTCAGCCGCACCGCCTCGAGCCGGCTGCCAACATTTCGGCGCAGCAGGAAGACATCGGACCCGGCGTCCTCCAGGGGTTCGGTATCGCCATAGGCACCGATCGGTACCGTATCGGCGGACTGCCAGGTCGCATCGCTGCTGCCCGAGCCACTCGCGAGCGCCACACGCACCACAGCACCTAAGGCCGCGGGCGAGAGGTCCGATTTGTGGAGCGATAGCGCGGCGTTTTCATGCGACCGAGGTGTCGCACCGTCTAGGAGCCATACGATGGGCGGGTGCCCGGGGTGCGCCGTGAGGTCCTCCGGGAATACCCCAGCGCCTTCGAGCGCGTTATCCACGAGCACCACGTCGGCGTCCGTGCGCCCCACGGCACCGGCCGTGCGCTTCGGCACGCATGGGTCCCACTCGTGGATCTCGGCATTGGGCCATTCCATCGCGACCAGCTGCGCGAGCAACAGGCGCAGGTCCTCGCTCTCGCTGACGATGAGGATGCGCCGTGTCCCGGCGGGCTTGAAGGCGTATATGGGCAACTCCATTCCCTGGCGTTCGATCTGGAGGCAAGACGGCGCGATCGACGGGACCGGCGTGCAATTCTCACATTACGCTGGGAGGTGTCCGACCGCGAGTGGAGCGGTTTTGCGTTTTCGCGATCCGCCGGTCCTTGCCTCGCCGGCTGACCGTTTAGTGGTGCCTCCCTGCGAGGGCTGTTTCGGCATAGGCTGGGCCGACCTTGAGAGACGGCCCAGGTCGGTACACTCGTCCGTCCCGTGCGGATCGATAAAACCGCCGGTCGCGAACCCCGCGGCGCGTTCACCTTACCCAGGCGCATGCTCTACGAGGTCTGTCGATCGCTGCCGGAAGGCGCAAGTGTGGAGATATCCGTTTCCGAGGGCCAGGCGACGGTGCGTAGGCGGAGGCGCGCGACCTAATCGGATGCCATCAGAACTGGGGGCATAAAGGCGCCCTCGTTGCGCACCGTGGGCGAAGGTGGGGTTTGGGCTTCGGCATAGCGATACCGGCCGGTTTCACACGACCAGTCGATGTTTCCCCCGCATATAGGTCCGAAAGACCCCGACGAAGCGTTGAACCAAGCTGTCGACGGCCGGGCCGAACGACGGTAGCCGCGCTTCTAGCGCAATGAAACGTTTGACCTCACGCTCGATGAGCACGCAACCCGGTCTATCGCCGCCTGGAGGCTGATACGCTCCTCGTGTTGGAGGATCAGCGCGAGGTTGTGCATATCGTGGTGGGCTCGCTCCTTCTGCAACGAGAAAACGTCGTTGGACCACAAGACCACGTTGGAGGTTATCAGCATGAGCCGCTGATAGCACGGGTGCTTTCGCACCACGAGTGGAAGCATGTCGCCCTCAGTCAGATCAATAAGATCGAGAACGATGTACATGCCGCCCGCGAAGGGCCGAATCCGGGTATAGGTTGTCGAGTCTGGCCACACTCCGAGTTCGCGGTTCTTGGCCTCCCAGACCCCCGCCTCGAAATACTCGGAGATACTCACGGCGAAACGGTCCATCCGCGCCCGGGACATGAGGCCGTCCATACGACCCCGGAGGTCGCATAAGGCCTGGATCAGGGCCGCGTCCGGCCGGTCAGGCCGGGGGCGTGAACGCGTAGGCATGTTTTCAAGCCCCAGGCCCGAAAGCGCCTCCAGACATTGGGCACGGATGCCTTACAGAGGCTCAGCATAAGGGCGTCGTTCCCGACAGAATTACCGCGCCTCGGGAGGGGGGATGGATTCGCTGGCTACGGGTCTGGTGTGGCCCTGTAGAGGCAAGGATTACCTTTGAATAGTGATCCCGTACTTTTTAATCAGGCGGTAGAGGGTCACGTGCGAGACCCCAAGGGCACGCGCGGTTTCTAATACGCAATTATCGGTTTGCACCAGGCCGCGCTCTACAGTCGCTTTTTCCGCCCTTTCTTTGGCTTCCCTCAAATTTAATGGATATGGTTTCTCGAAGAGTTCCTCTAGCCCAAGATCAGCAGGCGCAATTAAACGATTTTCGCACATCACCATGGCAGACTGGATGCGGTTTTTCAATTCCCGTACGTTTCCTGGCCAGCCATAGCGGTTTATCGCCCGCAGCGCTTGGCGACTAAACCCCCTCACAGAGCAGATCCTCTTCTCCTTAACAGTTTCGAAAAGAAACTGCGCAAGCAGTTTGATGTCCTGCCCTCGGTCCCGTAGCGGGGGCATTTTCAGCCGCAGCACGTTCAATCGGTAATAGAGGTCTTCTCGGAATTGACCCTGTCGTACAGCTTCTTCAACATCGATGTGGGTGGCTGCAATTACCCGAACATCCACGGGCATCTCTTCGTGACCGCCGATGCGATAAATGGTCCCATATTGTAGAAACCGCAGCAGGTTGACTTGCAATTCAGGCGATAGATCACCGATTTCATCCAGAAATATGGTGCCGCCAGCGGCCAGTTCGATGAACCCTATCTTACGTTGATTGGCGCCGGTAAATGCGCCCTTCTCGTAACCAAAGAGCTCCGACTGGATTAAACCGGCCGGCAGAGCACCGCAATTAAGGGCTATAAAGGGGCCCTTGGAACGAACAGAATGGTTATGAATAGCCTGCGCCGCGAGTTCCTTGCCCGTACCACTCTCCCCTGTGATTAACACTGGCATATCGACGCGCACCAGCTTGGCTATGCTGCGGAATACCTTCTGCATCGCGGCGCTAGCCCCCGCCATTCCGTAGTGGCTGAAGTCCTCATTTTGTTGCCAAAATACACTTTTTTTCACGTCGGCCATCCCATAAGCATGGCCGAGGGTGATAAGCAGACGGTTAAGATCAGTGGGCAGCGTATGATAATCGTAAAAATGCTCTGCGATCAGTTGACGGATATTCCGGTTTTCCATGCTGGCCGAAGACACCAAGGCGATCCATTCCATCTGCATTCCTTCATGAAGAAGATCGTAGATGGCTCGTTGTAAGAACTCGTCTTCAAGAGGCTCTAATTGGACCAGTCCCAGGCACAAATTATGCTCGTTGAGCAGATCCCGGGCCCTTAAAAAATCAGATACTATATAGATGTCCTGACCGGCTGATCTAATCTGTGAACTGAGCGAGCAATTGTGATCCGGTGTTAAATAGAGGATCTTCGGACTTTCCTTGATGGTCAATGGGGTGTAGACCTCTCGTTTACATGAGCTGGGGTGTCGCTATGCTCGTGATGCATTTCGGCCGTCCTGTTCCTGAAATGCACTCGCACGACGCGACAGGTTATTGGTGCCGCGATTCGTCCTGCGTCCGCAGCGTCGCACCACTGCGCGGTGCGACACAGCTCCCACAATGTCTTTACGGCGCATGCGTCTCCTGCTTCGCCCGTCGACGCGCGCCTATCGCGGGCTCGACTTCGCCTTCGGCTCTCCATGTCTCGTCGGGGGTCGGGGAATTTGTCAATAGAGTTCCCTATAAATCAAGATAAATTGTTAGCGGGGTTTTTTAGCTTGATACCATCCGTCACAAATTTTAAGCAAAAACCGGTGTAGTCAAGCCTCTGGGCAACGGCGGTGTGACGGCGGTGAATCGGGCGACCACAGCCGCTTTAAGGAAAGGGTAGGACGTTCAACGCGGTTTTGCAACTGTACTGTTGCGTCGGACGGGCCGGTCGGTGATTGGGTGGTCCGCGTGGCGGCGGGAAGGGGCGTTTGGGCTGGCCCTGGCCGGGTTGTGGGTGGCTGTCGGGGCTTTCGGGTGACGCAAAGGCGAGCACCCGGGCGCCGGGACGCGAACCCACCGGTGCCGGTCAAGGCACCTTAGCTGGCAGGATGGTTTGAAGTGGAACGGCGCCTACCAGCGTGAAGCATCCATCCCTGGATTGGCCGCAACATCCTGTTGCTCCGACGCTTCGCGTTCACCCGCTGGTCAAACTCATACTCGGATAGGGGTTCACGCAGGGCGAACATCGCCTTCGCGCGTATCGAAGTACTCCTGCCAGGGAGGACCGCGGGCGGGCGGGGCGATGTGCGGTGCCTGGGTGGGCTCGCCGAGGTAGGCGCGGATGCGCGTGATAGATCCGCTATCGGTGACGAAGCCGATCAGTCGCATCGGCTCCCCATAGCACGGGCAGAGGACTTGCAGCCTCGGCGCGCTAGGCAGGCTCATCCCTAGCAGCCTGTCGGACTTAGCGTGGAACTTTTCAAGCGCGAGGGGATCGGATCGGTCAGGGTTCCGATGAGCGAGCGCGCATGAGCCATTTCCGTCCCTGTGATCGTGACACCCCTTACCTGCT